>NZ_JAMYNL010000015.1:0-132967 GCF_040319065.1 Mesorhizobium sp. M0968 | reverse complement strand
TACCGCTTGCGGCCGCATCTGCATGCACAGGAAGAAGATCAACGTCTCGACCGTGCTCGCCGGTCAGAGGCTGGGAATCAAGGAGATCGACGACGGCATTTGGCTCGTCAGCTTCATGCATTACGATCTCGGTTATATCGACTTGGAACAGAGGACCTTGCAGACCATCGACAACCCGTTCGGCACGAGGTTGTCACCCATGTCTTAAGTACAATCTGTTACCCATGTCTCCGGGTTGGACAATTTTATTGATGGTGAGCGCGATGGGATTCGAACCCATGACCTACTGATTAAAAGTCAGTTGCTCTACCGGCTGAGCTACGCGCTCCCGCGGGCTCAGAAAGGCCGCCCTCGAAATTGCGCGGAACATAGGGAGAGTGCCTCTGCCGGTCAACCGGAAAAAGACGGCTCGCAAACCGGACTGTCCTGCAGTGTCATCATGCCTTGCGGAGCGCTTCGGCGTCGACGGAACGGCCTCGTTCTCGCGCAAGACCGAAGCTCGCCCTCTATGCCGACAAAGGCAAGCAGCAAATCGGAAGAACCTTTGCGGATCAGCAGCTTGGGATTTTTGGCGGAACAATTTGCGCAGCCTGCCCGTTTCCCGCGATAAGGGACATGCGTTTCAAGGAGAAGACCATGAATAGGATCATGTCGGGCCTACTGGCGACCACTCTTTCGATCTCATTCGCTGCCGCGGAGATCGTGCCAGTCAACGCTCAGCCCAGCTATGCGCCCCCGGCCGAGGGGCTCACCTCGAATGTCCAGACCGTCCAGTACGAGCCGTGGCGGAGGCACCGGAATTTCAATCGCGATTTCTCGCGTCGCGATTTCCGTCGCAATTTTGCGCGTGACGACGGCATGTACTGGCGTGGCCATCGCGGCTATCGCGAATATCGTCGCGGCTATCGCCGTCACGGCGACTTCTGGTTCCCGCTGGCTGCGTTTGCTACCGGAGCGCTGATTACCGGCGCAATCGTCAACCAGAATCGTGTCTATCGTGGCGATGCCCACGTGCAGTGGTGCTATGATCATTATCGGAGCTATCGCGCTTCTGACAACACTTACCAGCCCAACTACGGTCCGCGCCGGCAGTGCCGGTCGCCTTACTGAGTCCCAGATTAGAGGCTGCAAGCCCGCGCCCGCAACGGCGCGGGTTTTTCATTAGTGCGAATCCGGTGGCATCCCTGCCTATTGCGCACTTAGCGTCCTGCGCACAGCGTGGCGCCAACCTGCCAGCTTGGCGGCACGTGTCGAAGCATCCATGTCCGGCTTGAACCGGCGCTCGAGCGCCCAGCTCCTGGCGAATTCCGCGGCCTTCGGCCAGACACCCGCCTTCGAGCCGGCCAGCCAAGCCGCACCGAGTGCTGTCGTCTCGAGAATTGTCGGCCGGTCGACCGGCGCATCGAGAATGTCGGCCAGCCGCTGCATCGTCCAGTCCGACGCCACCATGCCGCCATCGACCCTGAGCACGGTCTTGACCGAGGCGCCTTTCCAGTCCCGGCGCATGGCGTCAAGCAGATCGCGCGTTTGGAACGCAACGGATTCCAGTGCCGCGCGGGCAAATTCCGCCGGCCCCGAATTGCGGGTTAGCCCGAAGATGGCGCCGCGCGCCTCGGCATCCCAGTGCGGTGCGCCGAGCCCGACGAAAGCCGGCACCAGATAGACGTTCTGCGTTGGATCGGCTTCCGCAGCCAATTTGCCGCTCTGCTCGGCCTTGCCGATCACTTTGATGCCGTCCCGCAGCCATTGCACGGCGGCGCCGGCGATAAAGATCGAGCCCTCCAGCGCATAGGTGGTCTTGCCGTTCAGCCTGTAGGCGATGGTGGTCAAAAGCCGGTTCTTAGAACGCACCAGATCGCTTCCGGTGTTGAGCAGCGCAAAGCAACCGGTGCCGTAGGTCGACTTCATCATGCCTGGCTCGAAACAGGCCTGGCCGATTGCCGCCGCATGCTGGTCGCCGGCCACACCGAGGATTCTGATCTCCGCACCAAACAGGCTCTTGTCCGTGATTCCAAAATCGTCGGCACAATCTTTCACCTGTGGCAGCATTCTTGCAGGTATGCCAAGAATGGCCAGCAGCTCGTCGTCCCAGGCGTTTTGTTCGATGTTGTAGACCAGCGTGCGCGAGGCGTTGGTGGCGTCAGTGGCGTGGACCTTGCCGCCGGTCAGCCGCCAGATCAAAAAACTGTCGATGGTGCCGGCCAGCAGTTCGCCCTTCTCGGCGCATTTTCTGGCGCCCTTCACCTTGTCCAGCATCCAGGCGATCTTGGTGCCGGAGAAATAGGGATCGAGCAGCAGGCCGGTCTTTTTCGTGAATTTCTTCTCCAGCCCCAGCTTCTTCAGTTTCTGGCATAGCGGCGCGGTGCGACGATCTTGCCAGACAATCGCGTTGTGGATCGGCTTGCCGGTCTCCTTGTCCCAGATGACGACCGTTTCGCGCTGGTTGGTGATGCCGATCGCGGCGACTTCCGCTGCGTTGCGGCCGGCTGTCTTCAGCGCGGCCTTCACCGTTTCCACGACGCTTGCCCATATCTCCTCGGGATCGTGCTCGACCCAGCCGGAGGCCGGATAATATTGGGTGAATTCCTTTTGCCCGCTGCCGACGACCATCATCTTGTCGTCGAACAGGATCGCCCGGCTCGATGTCGTCCCCTGGTCGATTGCAAGGATATATCCGGTCATTCTCTGTCCCGTCGAAGCGAATTCAAGGTGCTGCGATGTCTCGACGCCAGATGGCGCGGAGCCGTTTACGCAAACAGGGGAGACGGCAACATGCCGCCTCCCCTGAGCATGGCGATGCGGGCGCGGACGCCCGCATCAAACGGCCCTATTGCTGCCAGCTCTTCACCAGCTCGTCGTAGTTGATGGTGACCGGCTTTTCCTTCTCGTTCTCGATCTTGAGCTGAGGAGCGAGATTGCCCTTCTTGACCGCGTCCGCATTCCAGTAGGCGAGGTCATGCTCTTCGGCCATCTTCGGGCCAATATCGCCCTGGACGCCCGACTTCTCGATGCGGCTCATCACCTTTTCCTGCTCGGCGCAGAGCGAGTCCATCGCTTCCTGCGCGCTCTTGGCGCCCGACGAAGCATCGCCGATCGCCTGCCACCAGAGCTGTGCCAGCTTCGGATAGTCCGGCACGTTGGTGCCGGTCGGCGACCACTGGACGCGCGCCGGCGAGCGGTAGAACTCGATCAGGCCGCCGAGCTTTGGCGCACGTTCGGTGAAGCTCTTGTCGTGGATCGTGCTCTCGCGGATGAAGGTCAGGCCGACATGGCTCTTCTTCACGTCGACCGTCTTCGAGGTGACGAACTGCGCGTAGAGCCAGGCGGCCTTGGCGCGGTCGGTCGGCGTCGACTTCATCAGCGTCCAGGAACCGACGTCCTGATAGCCGAGCTTCATGCCGTCCTTCCAGTAGACGCCATGCGGCGACGGCGCCATGCGCCACTTCGGCGTGCCGTCGTCGTTCAGCACCGCCTTGGCGCTGGCGTCGACCATGCTGGCCGTGAAGGCGGTGTACCAGAAGATCTGCTGGGCAACCGCGCCCTGCGCCGGAACTGGCCCCGATTCGGAGAAGGTCATGCCTTGGGCTTCCGCCGGTGCATAGGCCTTCAGCCAATCGAGGTACTTCTGGATGGCATAGACGGAAGCCGGACCATTGGTGTCGCCGCCGCGCGCCGTGCAGGAACCGACCGGACGCGAATTCTCGTCGACCTTGATGCCCCATTCGTCGACGGGCAGACCGTTCGGAATGCCCTTGTCGCCATTGCCGGCCATCGACAGCCAGGCGTCGGTGAACCGCCAGCCGAGCGACGGGTCCTTCTTGCCATAATCCATATGGCCGTAGACCTTCTTGCCATCGATCTCACGCCCGGTGAAGAACTCGGCGATGTCCTCATAGGCCGACCAATTGACCGGCACGCCGAGGTCGTAGCCGTATTTGGCCTTGAAGTCCGCCTTGTTCTTCTCGTCGTTGAACCAGTCGTAACGGAACCAGTAGAGGTTGGCGAACTGCTGGTCGGGAAGTTGGTAGAGTTTCTTGTCGGGCGCGGTGGTGAACGAAGTGCCGATGAAATCCTTCAGGTCGAGATTCGGGTTGGTGACATCCTTGCCGTCGCCTGCCATCCAGTCGGTCAGGTTGCGCACCTGCTGGTAGCGCCAGTGCGTGCCGATCAGATCGGAATCGTTGACCCAGCCGTCATAGAGGTTCTGGCCGGTCTGCATCTGGGTCTGGATCTTCTCGACGACGTCGCCTTCCTGGATGACGTCATGCGTAACCTTGATGCCGGTGATGGCCGTAAAGGCCGGCGCCAGCACCTGCGATTCATACTGATGCGTGGCGATGGTTTCGGAAACCACCTTGATATCCATGCCGGCGAAAGGTTTCGCGGCATCGATGAACCATTGCATCTCGGCTTCCTGGTCGGCGCGCGAAAGCGTCGAAAGGGGCCCGATTTCCTTATCGAGGAAGGCCTTGGCCTCGTCCATTCCGGCATAGGCATTGCTTGCCCCGAGCAATAGGACAAGCGCAGTTGTTGATGTCAAGAATTGCCGTCGCATGTATTTCCTCCACTGTTAAAGTTCAAAGTGCGATCTGGATCGGCGGCCGGCACGCCGCCGTTCCAACAGTTTCCCCCTCTATACGTAGCGGAACACGCCGACGGCGTAGACCACGGAGAGAGCGAGAGCCCACCACAGATTGGGTCCGACTAGACCCAGCCAAGCGAGATGGATAAAGGCGCTGCCAAGCAGCGACAGGAACAGGCGGTCGCCACGCGTCGTTTCGAACCGCAGCACGCCGACGCGCGGATTGCCGCCCGGCGAGACGTATTCCCACAACGCCATGCCGCAAAGCAGCAGAAAGATGGTTCCAAAGAAGGCCGCGGTCGGCCACGTCCAGGCCATCCACGAAAAATCGAGGTTGGACGAGAGGTTAAATCCCCACAGGCGGATATTAGCCGGATCGCTGAAGCCTACCGTTATTGCCACGAAATCGATTTGAAGTGCCACCCAGGCCACGACGACCAGGGCGAGAAGCAGCACGGCCCACCACCATGGGCTTCTGTCGACCTGCTCCATCATACCCTCCCCAGGGCAAAGCCCTTGGCGATGTAGTTGCGCACGAACCAGATGACGAGCGCGCCGGGAATCAGCGTCAGCACGCCGGCGGCGGCGAGCAGCCCCCAATCCATGCCGGCGGCCGAAACGGTGCGGGTCATGGTCGCGGCGATCGGCTTGGCATCGGTTGTCGTCAGCGTACGGGCGATCAAGAGCTCCACCCACGAGAACATGAAGCAGAAGAAGCACGCCACGCCGATGCCGCTCGCAATCAACGGCATGAAGATCTTGATGAAGAAGCGCGGGAACGAATAGCCGTCGATATAGGCGGTCTCGTCGATCTCCTTGGGCACGCCCGACATGAAGCCTTCGAGGATCCACACCGCCAGCGGCACGTTGAACAGGCAATGCGCCAGAGCCACGGCGATGTGGGTGTCGATAAGGCCGAAGGCCGAATAAAGCTGGAAGAATGGCAGCGCGAACACCGCCGGCGGCGCCATGCGGTTGGTCAGCAGCCAGAAGAACAGATGCTTGTCGCCGAGGAAGCGATAGCGCGAAAAGGCATAGGCAGCAGGCAGTGCCGCAGCCACCGAAATCACCATGTTCATAACCACATAGGTGATCGAGTTGATGTAGCCCGAATACCAGGACGCGTCGGTGAAGATGGTGCGGTAATTCGCCAATGTCGGTGCGTGCGGGTAGAGCGTCAGCGACGAGACGATCTCGCCATTGGTCTTGAAGCTCATATTGATGAGCCAGTAGATCGGCAAAAGCAGAACGATGATGTAGAGCGTCGGCACGATCCACCACCAACGCGACTCCTCGCCGCGACGGCGCATCAGCCGTGCGATCTCGTCCTGCCGTAGCGTGCTGGCGAGCCCTTCCGAAGCTGTCGTCTCGCTCACCCTATCGGCTCTCTCTTCGGTGCGGCTCATCTCAGCGCTCCGCGTCGTAATTGGTCATCACGGTGTAGAACACCCATGACAACAACAGGACGATAAGGAAGTAGACCAGCGACATCGCCGCCGCCGGGCCGAGGTCGAACTGGCCGAGCGCGGTCTTGACGAGATCGATCGAAAGAAAGGTCGTCGAGTTGCCGGGTCCGCCGCCGGTCACCACGAACGGTTCGGTGTAGATCATGAAGCTATCCATGAAGCGCAGCAGCACGGCGATCAGCAGCACGCGGTTCATCTTCGGCAGCTGGATGTAGCGGAACACCGCCCAGCGCGAGGCACCGTCGATCTTGGCCGCCTGATAAAAGGCATCCGGGATCGAGACCAGGCCGGCGTAGCAGAGCAGAACGACGAGGCTGGTCCAATGCCAGACGTCCATGATGATGACCGTGACCCAGGCGTCGTATGGGTCTTGCACATAATTATAGTCGATGCCGAGCGCGTTGATGTAATAACCGAGCAGGCCAATGTCGTTGCGCCCGAACACCTGCCAGATGGTGCCGACGACGTTCCACGGGATCAGCAGCGGCAACGCCATCAAAACAAGGCAAACAGGCACGCCCCAACCCTTCTTCGGCATATTGAGCGCAATGAAGATGCCGAGCGGCACTTCGATCGCCAGGATGATGAAGGAGAAGACAAGGTTGCGGATCATCGCCTGCCAGAAGCGGCTGGAGGAAAGCAGTTCCTCGAACCATTCCGTGCCGGCCCAGAAGAAGACGTTATTGCCGAAAGTGTCCTGCACCGAATAATTGACGACCGTCATCAGCGGTATGACCGCCGAGAACGCCACCAGCAGCAGCACCGGCAGCACCAGGAACCAGGCTCTGTTGTTCCAGGTCTTTTCCACTTCAGGCTCCCATCTCGACGCGCCAGGAATTGGCATAGATGTTGATGCCGGCCGGGTCGAACCGCACCTTCGGATCAGCCGGAACTGTCTCGTCCTCGCCGATGACGGCGGCGATCTCGCGCCCTTCAAGATTGGCACGGACCACCTTGTGGCGGCCGACGTCCTCGACCTTGCTGATCCGGACGGCCATGCCCTGGCTGCCTAGGCGCACATATTCGGGACGGATGCCGAGTTCGATGGCGCCGCCGCCCGCCTTGGGCACGCCCGGCAGTTCGATCTGCTGCGAGCCCAGCTTCGCTGTCTTGCCGTCGATCGCCACCGGCATGACATTCATGCCGGGCGAGCCGATGAAATAGCCGACAAAGGTGTGGCGCGGGTGCTCGAACAGCTCTGCCGGTGTGCCGATCTGCACGATTTCGCCGTCATACATGACGACCACCCTGTCGGCGAAGGTCAACGCCTCGGTCTGGTCGTGCGTGACATAGACCATGGTGTAGCCGAAGCGGCGGTGAAGCTGCTTCAACTGCGAGCGCAGCACCCATTTCATATGCGGGTCGATGACTGTCAAAGGCTCGTCGAACAGGATGGCATTGACGTCGGAGCGCACCAGCCCGCGTCCGAGCGAGATTTTCTGCTTCTGGTCGGCGGTCAGTCCGCGCGCCTTTCGTTCGGCCATATCGGCCAGCCCGGTCATCTCCAGCGTCTCGCGCACCTTGCGGTCGACGTCGGCCTCCGGCACGCCGCGATTGCGCAGCGGGAACGCCAGATTGTCGTAGACGGTCATCGTGTCGTAGATCACCGGGAACTGGAAGACCTGGGCGATGTTGCGCTCTTGGGTCGACAGATTGGTCACGTCCCTGCCGTTGAACAGCAGCTGGCCATGCGAGGGATGCAGCAATCCCGAAATGATGTTGAGCAGCGTGGTCTTGCCGCAGCCGGATGGGCCGAGCAGCGCATAAGCGCCGCCATCCTCGAAGGTGTGGTGCACTTCCTTCAGCGCGAAATCGGCATCCGTGCGCGGGTTCTGCAGATAGGAGTGGCGGATATGATTAACATCGATGCGCGCCATCGCTTCCTCCTAGGCCGCCAGCTTCGGCGCGGCCACGGCACGGCCGTGCTCGTCGAAGACCATGATGTGGCGCGGGTCGATGAACACCTCGACCTCCTCGTCCGGCTCGAAGTCGCGAATGCCATGGGTCAGCATGACCCAGCGCGCATCGGCAAAATCGAGATGGACGAAGCTTTCCGATCCGGTGATCTCGGTGATCGTCACCTTTGCGCGCACCGGCACTGCGGCGGCGTTGGGCCGATCGAGGGACAGATGATGCGGCTGGAAGCCGATCGTATAGATCGCATCGGCAATGCCGAAGAGTTCCGCCGGCACCGGCAATTTCACGCCGCCCTCGAGCAGGAAATCCAGACCCTTCTTGGCAAGCACGATGGTGTTGAGCGGCGGATCGGCGAAGGTTCTCGCCGTCACCAGATCAACCGGTTTGCGGAACACTTCGATGGTCGGCCCGAACTGGGTGATGCTGCCTTCGGAAAGCGTCGCCGTGTTGCCGCCGAGCAGCAAGGCTTCGTGCGGCTCGGTCGTGGCATAAACAAAGATTGTACCGGCGGCCGCGAAGACTTTCGGCAGTTCCGCGCGTAATTCTTCGCGCAGCTTGTAGTCGAGATTGGCGAGCGGCTCGTCGAGCAGCACGAGGCTGGCATTCTTGACGATCGCGCGGGCCAGCGCGGTGCGCTGCTGCTGGCCGCCCGACAGACTGAGAGGCGTCCGGTCGAGATAGGGCGTTAGTTTGAGAAGGGCGGCGGCATTGCGCACCTCCCTGTCGATCGCTGCCTGATCCGTGCCGGCCACCCGCAGCGGTGAGGCGATGTTTTCGTAGACCGTCATCGCCGGATAATTGATGAATTGCTGGTAGACCATGGCGACGTTGCGCTTTTGCACCGGCATGCCGGTGACATCCTTGCCATCAAACCAGACCGAGCCCGAGGTCGGCACGTCGAGGCCCGCCATCAGCCGCATCAGGCTGGTCTTGCCGGAGAGCGTCGGCCCGAGCAGGACGTTGAGCGAGCCGTGCTGAAGCGTCAGCGAGACGTCGCGGATATGTTCCGCCGCACCCACCGTCTTCGTCACGTTTCTCAGTTCAAGCATGATGCCTCCTCCCAGGCTTTCTGCATCAGTCGGCCGTTCCTATTCGGCAGCCGCTACGTGCTGCCGGCTTATTCCGCGCATGAACTCGTCGAGCACTGCCGCCTGCTCACGGCTGAGACGCAGGCCGCGCTTGGTCCGGCGCCACAATACATCCTCGGCAGTCATCGCCCATTCGTTTTCGACGAGGTAGCGCACCTCGGCTTCGTAGAGATCGGCGCCAAAGTTGCGGCCAAGATCGACGTTCGACTTGGCGAGGCCCAGCAGCTTCCTTGCGCGGGTGCCGTAGAGCCGGGTCAACCGGCGGGCCAGCCGGGCGTCGAGGAACGGGTACGCCGTTTTCAGTTTCGCCACCTCGGCATCGAAGCCGGTGACGGGAAAGTCACCGCCGGGCAGCGGTGCGTTTGCCGTCCATGGTTTGCCGCGCTTGCCGAGAAAACCCTCGATCTTCTCAAGCATCGATTCCGACAATCGGCGGTAGGTCGTGATCTTGCCGCCAAAGGCGTTGACAATCGGGGCGGCACCCTCGCCTCCATCGGCCTTCAGCACATAGTCTCGGGTGGCTTCCTGCGCCTTTGAGGCGCCATCGTCGTAGAGCGGTCGCACCGCGGAATAGGTCCAGACGATATCCGACGGCTTGACCGGCTGCGCGAAATATTCGCTTGCCGCAGCGCAGAGATAGTCGATCTCGGCGTCATTGATCCTGACGTTGTGCGGATCGCCGGGATAGTCACGGTCGGTGGTGCCGATGAGCGTGAACTCGTCCTCGTAAGGGATGGCGAAAATGATGCGCCCGTCCTTGTTCTGAAAGAAATAGGCGCGTGGGTCGTCGAATTTCTTGCCCACGACGATGTGGCTGCCTTGTACGAGGCGGACATTGTGCACGTCGTTCAGGCCGACGGTGGCCGACAGCACCTGATCGACCCACGGGCCGGCGGCATTGACCAGCAGCCGCGCCTTGACCTCCTCGGTATCGCCGGTCCGCACATTTTCAAGCCTGACCGTCCAGAGATTGCCTTCGCGGCGTGCGCTGACGACCTTTGTTCGGGTTCGAATGGTTGCACCGCGTTCGGCAGCGTCGCGGGCGTTCAACACAACCAGCCGGGCATCGTTGACCCAACCGTCCGAATATTCGAACGCCTTTCGAAACAGCGGCTTCAGCGGCTTGCCGGCCGGATCCTTAGCCATGTCCAGCGTTTTCGTCGGCGGCAGCAATTTGCGCCCGCCAATATGGTCGTAGAGGAAAAGCCCGAGCCGGATCAGCCAGGCCGGACGCAGCCCCTTGGCGTATGGCAGCACGAAGCGCATCGGCCAGATGATGTGCGGCGCGTTCCTCCACAGGACCTCGCGTTCCATCAGCGCTTCGCGTACCAGGCGGAATTCGTAGAATTCGAGATAGCGCAAGCCGCCATGGATCAGTTTGGTCGAGCCGGAAGAGGTCCCGCTGGCCAGATCGTTCATCTCGGCAAGAAAGACCGAAAAGCCACGTCCAACGGCATCGCGGGCGATGCCGCAGCCATTGATGCCGCCACCGATGACGAAAATGTCATGAATCGGTGATGCGCTCAAAGAATCCTCCCTCGATTTCGCATTGCAGCATTTTTGGGTTCTTGCGAAACCGTACGGGAATTATTTCGAAATGATAACGAATGTCAAACGAAATGTGATAGGCGGAAGATGCCGCGACGGCATCTCTAGGATAGCGACGTTTCGATCAGCTGAACTTCTGCCTCCTGGCAGATCTTACGCACCGACGGGATGTCGCAACGATCGGTGATAAAGGTGTTGACCTGCGACAGATGGCCGATGCGGACGGGCGCGGTGCGCTCGAATTTGGTCTGGTCCGACACCAGGATCACATGTCGGGCGTTGGCGATGATCGCCTGAGCCACCTTCACCTCGCGAAAATCGAAGTCGAGCAGTGCGCCGTCATGGTCGATGGCCGAGGCGCCGATCACCGCAAAATCGACCTTGAACTGCCTGATGAAATCGACCGCGGCCTCGCCGACCACACCGCCGTCGGAACCGCGCACGACACCGCCGGCGATCACCACCTCGATCGAAGGATATATGCGCATCCTGTTGGCAACATTGATGTTATTGGTGATGACCATCAGGCCGCTGTGATCGAGAAGCGACTTGCTGACAGCTTCCGTCGTTGTCCCAATATTGATGAACAGAGACGCGTTGTCGGGGATCAGCCGGGCTGCTGCGCGGCCGATCGCCTCCTTCTCCTCGGCGGCGATCTTGCGCCGAGCCTCATATTCCATGTTCTCGATGCCGGAGGGGAACAATGCCCCGCCATGGATGCGGGACAAAAGCCGCTGGTCGCAGAGATCGTTGAGATCCTTGCGGATCGTCTGCGGCGTCACGTTGAAATGCGTCGCCAGCTCCTCGACCAGTACGCGGCCATGGTCCTTGGCCATCTGGATGATTTCGGAATGACGCGGCGACAGATACATCTAGCAACCCTCTCATTTTCGTTTTTCTCGTCTATAGCTGAAAACGAAAGCCATGAACAGGTATGGGCCGGCTAATGAAAATCGGACGACTGCAGCGAGAAAAGCTCCGGCGCGATCTCGACGAGGCTATCAACTCAGCCCACGCGCGATCTCAGTGATGACCTCGAACGCAGTATCGACGTCCGCCGCAGTCGTTTCGAACTGCCCGACCTGAAAGCGGATCGCCACCTGCCCGTCCACCCGGGTCTGCGTCAGGTAAATGCGGCCGTCATCGTTGATCGCGCTGACCAACCGCAAATTGTGCTCGTCAGAGTCGATGGCCGCAGCCGCGAGATGGCGGAATGAGAATAGCGACAGCATCGGTTCCGTGACGATCTCGAAATCCGGTTCCCGAGCCAGCCGCGCGGCGAGGCTCTCGCTCCAGGCAACATGGTTGCGGATCATGTTCCGCAGATTTTCCAAGCCATGCGCACGCAGCAGGAACCAAAGTTTCAGAGCGCGGAACCTCCGTCCGAGCGGCACCGACCATTCGGAGTAGTTGATGACCCCGTCGCGGCCATGCGTTTTCAGGAATTCGGGCTTGATCGCCAGCGTGCGGACCAGGTCTTCCGGCTGGCGGATGAACTGCATCGAGCAATCGAACTGTGCCCCCAACCATTTATGCGGGTTGAAGACGATGGAATCGGCATTTTCGGCGCCGGTCCAGAAATGCCGGAACTCGTGGCAGATCATGGCGGAGCCGGCCCATGCGGCATCGACATGCAGGTAGAGCCCGTGCCGCTTCGCCACCTCGGCAACAGCCGCCACATTGTCGGTGCCGCCGGTACTTGTGCCGCCGACGCTGGCGATGATGCCCGCCGGCAGCATGCCGTTTTCGCGGTCGGTAACGATCGCGGCTTCCAGAGCCGCCGTCTGCATGGCGCGGAAGCGTCCGGCGACCGGAATGCGCACGAGGTTCGCCTCGCCGATGCCCGACACCCAGATCGCCCGGTCGATAGAAGTATGGACCTGGTCGGAAGAATAGATCCGCACGACCGGCTGCCCTTGCAAGCCGTTCTTGTTGCCTTGCCAGTCGAGCGCGCGCTCGCGCATTGTCAGCACGGCGGCAAGCGTCGCCGATGAAGCCGAATCCTGCATGACGCCGGAAAATCCCTCCGGCAAACCAAGCGCCTGCCGCATCCAGTCGACGACACGCGTCTCGAGCTCGGTTGCCGCCGGCGAGGTCTGCCAGAGCATGCATTGCGCGGCCATCGCGGAAACCAGATACTCGGCCACGACGGAGACCGGTGCCGCGTTAGCCGGGAAATAGGCGAAGAAACGCGGATGCTGCCAGTGCGTCATGCCCGGCAAGATCTTTTGTTCGAAATCGGCGAAGATTGCCTGCATCGTTTCGCTGTCTTCCGGCGGCGCGGCATCGATGCTTTTGAAGATTTCGCCCGGCTCGACAAGCGGCCGCACCGGTGTTTCGCGAAGGCCGTTTCTGTAGTCGACGCCCCATTCAGCCGCTCGCAGCGACCATTCGCGGAATTCGTTGCTATTCATCTTCGCCTCCGTAGCGCCTCATCGAGCCGCGATCAAAGAGCACGAAAAACGAAGGTTTTCATTCGGGAAAATCAGGCAGACTGGCAAAGGCGGTCTTCAGCGCGTTCGACCAGCTATCCGAGATCGTACGATAATATTGATCGTCCTGGGTTATTCGCTTTTTGAGGCCGACCTTGAAAGTGTCCTTTTCATAGAACAGCAGGTCGAGCGGCAGGCCGACCGACAGGTTCGACTTCAGCGTCGAGTCGAACGACACCAGCAGCAACTTCACCGTCTCGGCGAAACTCATGGTCCTTTCATACGCACGGATAATGATCGGCTTGCCGTATTTGGTCTCACCGATCTGGAAGAACGGCGTGTCGTCGGTGGATTCGATGAAATTGCCTTCCGGATAGATCATGAACAGGCGCGGCGCGCTGCCCTTGATCTGACCGCCGAGGATGAAGGAGGCGTTGAAGTAGGAATCCGCCTTTTCGCCCGCCGGCGACGAACTGGCGATGACCTCCTTGACGGTGTCTCCGACCAACCGGACTGTCTGGTACATGGAGGGCGTTTCGAGCAGTGTGGCACGGCGCTCCGCCACTGCCTTGGTGCGTTCGTCGAGCAGGCTGACCACGGCCTGCGTCGTCGCCAGATTGCCGGCCGACATCAAAACGATGACGCGCTCGCCCGGCTCTTCCCAGACATGCATCTTCCTGAAGGTCGAGATCGAATCCATGCCGGCGTTGGTGCGCGTGTCCGACATGAACACGAGCCCGCGATCGATCTTCAGGCCGACGCAATAGGTCATCGAATCTCTTTGGCAACAATCTTGCCGGGGATTACTGCTCCACGGTGACGGTGACCGCAAGCTGTTCTTCCGCCTGTCCCAGCCGAATTCCAGATACCGGCGTGGCGTCGCGATAATCGCGGCCGGTCGCCACCTTCACATAACGCTCGTCCGGAGAAATGCCGTTGGCGACATCGAAGGCGACCCAGCCGAGGCCCGAGATATGCGCCTCGGCCCAGGCGTGGCTTGCCGCCTGCTCGATGGCCGCATCCATCATCAGGTAGCCGCTGATATAGCGGGCCGGAAAATCCATGGCACGCGCCGCGGCAACGAAGATGTGGCTGTGGTCCTGGCAAACGCCGGTCTTGAGCGCCAAGGCCTCTTCGGCCGGCGTCGTCACGTTGGTGGTGTCCGGCGTATAAGCGACGCGCTCGCCGATCACCGCCATCAACCGGTGCAGCCTTTCGATGTCGGTACCCTTGCCGACCGAGGCAGCAAGCTCGCGAATGCCGCTTCCGATCGTCGTCAGCGGCGTTTCCTGGCCGAACAGCCAGAGCGGCGCGAAACCCTGGTGCGGTCCGCAGACGCCAGCGGTGTCGCGCGTCACCACTTCGCCGGCTGCTTCGACGGTGATGAAGTCGCGCTCGCCCTCGACGCTCAACAGCCGGGTATCATTGCCGAAATGGTCGGTGAAGCGCACTTCCTCGCGTGCGCCTTCGATCCTCAGCGCCCAGGACAGCACCGTCTGGGTGCGCCCGTTCACCGGGAGCAGCCGCAAACGCTGCAACAGATAATGCACCGGCGCATCGTAGCGGTATTCCGTCAGGTGGGTGATCTTCAGCCGCATCGCACTCGTCCCTGGAGCATGAGCTTTTCCGAAAACCGGTCTCCGCTTTTTGGGGTCATGCTCAATAGAACCTGTAATCCTGCGCGATCTCGTCGCCGAGCCTGGTGTTGTCGCGGATGAAATTGGCCAGGAATTCGTGCAGGCCGGCGTCGAAAATATCCTTGATCGACCCGGCCGTCAGCATGGCCTGGGTCTTGGCAGCCGTCGCATGGCAGGCGTGGCGCTCCCCATAGTCGTCACCCAGGAATTTGAGATGCTCCGTCAGGAAGCGGTAGCAAAAGGTCAGCGAGCGCGGCATGCGGACGTTGAGGATCAGATAATCGGCGATGTTGCTCGGCTTGTAGTCGGCATCATAGACCCAGCGATAGGAACGGTGCGCCGACACCGAGCGCAGGATCGATTCCCATTGGTAGTTGTCGAGCGTCGAGCCGACCCAGGAGATCGACGGCAACAGCACGTAGTATTTCACATCCAGGATGCGCGCGGTGTTGTCGGCGCGTTCGACATAAGTGCCGAGCTGCGAAAAATCGAAAATTTCGTTGCGCAGCATCGTGCCGTAGAACGAGCCGCGGATCAGCGCCGTCTCGCGCTTGATTGCGTCGAGCGCGTTGGGCAGGTCGCGCTCGTCGATCGGCTTGGCCAGCATCCGCTTCAGCGACATCCAGGCTTCGTTGATGCTTTCCCAGGTTTCACGCGTCAGTGCGGTACGCACCATGCGGGCATTGTTACGGGCCGTTTCGATAGACGACATCGTGCTCGACGGGTTCGATGTGTCGCGCAGCAGATAGTCGGCGACATTGGCGGCGGTGTAGTCGGAATATTTCTGCGTGAAGCTGGCGTCCGAACCGGCGCTGAGCAGCACCGAATTCCACTCCTCCGAAGCGTTCTGAGTACGAGTCAGCGCCATGCGCAAGCCGGCATCCACCAGCCGCGCCATGTTTTCCGCCCGCTCGATGTAGCGGTTCATCCAGTAGAGCCCGTTGGCGGTGCGGCCGAGAAGCATGTCAGGCGGTCCTGTGGTGAATAGTGAAAGGTGAATGGTGAATGGTGACTATCCGGATTCCAGGGCACGATTCCGCGCGCTTCACTTCAGGGCATTTCACCAACATCAACGACCCACATCCTTACCTATTCACTATTCACTATTCACTATTCACTATTCACTACTTTCACTCTAATCATCCAACACCCACGTATCCTTCGTGCCCCCGCCTTGCGAGGAATTGACGACCAGCGAGCCTTCCTTGAGCGCTACTCGGGTCAGCCCGCCGGGCACGATCTGGATACGGTCGGAAACCAGCACATAGGGGCGCAGATCGACATGGCGCGGCGCCAGCCCCTTGTCCGTCAGGATCGGGCAGGTCGACAGCGCCAGCGTCGGCTGGGCGATGTAGTTCGACGGTTTTGCCGCGAGCTTTTTGGAGAACTCTTCGCATTCCTTCTTGGTCGCCGCCGGACCGACCAGCATGCCGTAACCGCCGGACCCGTGGACCTCCTTGATAACCAATTCATCGATGTGCTCGAGCACGTATTTCAGGCTGTCCGGCTCCGAGCAGCGCCAGGTCGGGATGTTGCCGAGCATCGCCTTGCGGCCGGTGTAGAATTCGACGATCTCGGGCATGTACGAATAAATCGCCTTGTCGTCGGCGATGCCGGTTCCCGGCGCATTGGCGATCGTGATGTTGCCGGCGCGATAGACGTCCATAATGCCCGGCACGCCAAGTGCCGAGTCGGGGCGGAAGGTCAGCGGATCGAGGAACGAGTCGTCGACACGCCGGTAAAGTACGTCGATCTGCTTGTAGCCCTCGGTGGTGCGCATCGCGACATGGCCATCGACGACGCGCAGATCCTGCCCCTCGACAAGCTGCACGCCCATCTGGTCGGCAAGGAAAGCATGTTCGAAATAGGCCGAGTTGAAGCTGCCCGGCGTCAGCACGGCAATGGTCGGCGCGCCCTTGGTGCTTTGCGGCCGCACTGCCGCCAGCGACTGGCGCAAGAGCTGCGGGTAATTCTCAACCGGCCGCACCTTGATCTGCTGGAACAGCTCGGGAAAGAGCTGCATCATCGTCTCGCGGTTCTCCAGCATGTAGGAGACGCCGGACGGCGTGCGCGCGTTGTCCTCCAGCACGTAGAACTCGTTCTCGCTGATGCGTACGATGTCGACGCCGATGATGTGGGTATAGACGCCGGCCGGCGGCCGCACCCCGATCATCTCGGGCAGGAACGCCTCGTTCTTGGCGATCAACTCCTTCGGCACCCGGCCGGCGCGTAAGATCTCCTGGCGATGGTAGATGTCGTCGAGAAAGGCGTTCAGCGCCTGGACGCGCTGCTCGATGCCTTGCGTCAGCCGTCGCCATTCATTGCCCGAAATGATGCGCGGAACGATATCGAAGGGTATCAGCCGCTCCGATGCTTCCTGCTCGCCGTAGACGGCGAAAGTGATGCCTGTCTTGCGAAAGACGCGTTCGGCGTCCTGCATCTTCTCGGTAAGTCTGGCCGGGTCCTGTTCCTTCAGCCAGCGATCGTAAGCCGAATACGGTTTTCTCAGCCCGGAAACTTCCGGAAGCATTTCATCGAACGCTGCCAATCGCATACTCCCCTGTGGCGCCATTTCACTGGCCTGGCTGGAGAAAATCAAGCGCAATCGGTGATTTGTTGGGCGCCGGCGATCAGTATATCGCACTTGCCTAAAATTAAGGCAGCACCAATAGGGCCTTGATCAGGCTTTGCCTGGTGTCCGGGCAGATGCCGGATGCGGATCAAAACGCGCGAAAGGTGACGACCGTGAACGTGTCCTTGATGCCGGGAAGAATCTGCACTTTCTCGTTGACGAAGTGGCCGATGTCTTCCTCGTCGTCGACATAGAATTTGGCGAGCAGGTCGTAGTTTCCGGCTGTCGAGTAGATCTCCGAAGCAATCTCGGCATCGGCCAGGGCGCTGGCAACGTCGTAGGCCTTGCCCAGATCGCACTTTATCTGCACGAAAAATGCCTTCATTGCCTGGTCCTGCCCAACATCGCACGCTCTAATCGAGCGGCCCTTGTGGCAGACTGCCGTTCGCCTTTCAAGCATCGGCAATCGCTCAGGCTGTTCTCGCCTCGACAATGCTTTCTCGGCTCGGACACGGACTGCCACGCCGAATGTTTGCGCTCGGCTGAAACCCTGAAGCACTGCAAAGCGTATGGTATCATGTACCTTCAGGCAGCGATTTCTCAGGGACAACGGAGAGACAGGCCATGCGCCGCGCGTTTTTCGCATTCGCAGTCATTCCATTCATTTTCGCATCCCAGGCCTTTGCTGGCGACGCCGAAGTCAAAGCGGCGCAGACAGTCATCGATGGGCAGTTGAGGGCCTTCATCGCCAATGACGGAATGACGGCCTACAGCTTTGCCGCGCCGAATGTGAAACGCATCTTTCCGACCGTCGATACCTTCATGAACATGGTGACAAAAGGCTATCCGCCGGTGCGCCAACCGCAGACCTACTCCTTCGGCAAAGTTCGCGAGACGAGCCCGACCTCGATCATCCAGCAAGTGCTGATCGTCGGCCCGGATGGCAAGGACTACGAGGCGGTCTACACGCTCGAACTACAGCCTGACGGCAGCTTTCGGATCACCGGCTGCAGCCTGCGTGCGTCCACGTCGCTCAGCACCTAAAGGGGTGTTTCAATCCTGTCGCCGGTAGAGCGTCCAGCTCAGGCCAGAAAACCCCCAATGCCTCGACGCATCGGCCCGTTCATACGCCAGAGCGCATGCGGCCGTCGGTTGGACATGTTCGGCTTGTTTGTCCACGTCCCCCTCGAGGACCAGCCAGGCGGGCCGTTCGGTGCACATCCCGTCGTCTGGAACCAGCAATGCCCGACGATCCATTCGCGCCGCAAAATAGTTGACGACAATCGGGGTGCGGAAATTACCGTCGCTGGCATAGGTGGTTGCGCCGTTCCTGGTCATTTCATCAACGATAGCGGCGTAGGAGCCGCGTCCATATTGATAGAACTGAAGCAGCGACGAAATGCTTCCACTCACCACGATCGCCAGCGCTCCCATCGCAAGCAGCCTGGCAGTCCCGCGAGCATCCAAGCCGCGGCCAATCATCTCGCCGGCCCAGAGCAGCAGCAATGTTCCGCTGATGATGAAATAGCGCGGGAACTCAAGGTTGGGCAGATGCGCCGCCGCCATGAGCAAAGGCAGTCCGATAATCCCGATGGCATAAAGGCTGGCTCGACGACCGCGCCAGACACCGGCGGAGAGGCCGACAAGACCGCAGGCGGCAACGATATAAGGCCCGTCGCCAAACCAGGGTGGCAGGCCGAACAGAGAGCGGATCATCCCGCCATAGCCCTGCGCGAAGGCGGCAATCGAGAATGGCGAAACACCACCGACACTGAAGCCGAACAGCCTGCAGCCGACAAACACGCCGACAGCCAGCGGCAGCACGGCAAGCAAGCCCGGCAGGAAGATCGACGCCAGGTCCGCAACGACGCGGCCGACCTTCGCCGTACGCTGCCAGGCGAGCCAGGCGGTCCAGATTGCGAGGACCGCCACCATTCCGATCATTGTGAGATGGCACAGGAAGCCGAAAAGGATCGCCGCTGCCAAGGCCGCGCCAGACCACCGTCTATTGTCGAGCCGGCGCTCCAGAAAAACCACCGAGAGCAGCGTGAACAGCACAAGGCCGGCATAGCCGCGCGCCTCCGAGCCGTAATGGACCATTGGGTAGCTCACGGCAAACAACAGGCTTGTGGCAATCATCGCCTGTCGTCCGCGCGATGCGGCGCTCGCTGCCGCCGCACCGATCGTGGCAACACCTAATGCTATCGACAGACCTCGCTGGATCAGCGGCGAAGCATCGGGGCCAATGAGATAGAGATAGACCGAGTTGAGGAAATGATTGTTGTCGTGATTGACGCGCCAGAATATCTGGTCGATCGAGGTCAGCGGCTCGATCAGCGCAAAGCTCCAGATCTCGTCCAGCCAAAGGTCGCCGCGCGCGCCAAGCAAGCGCAAGACCAGGCCGGTCACTGCGATCGCCAGAATCGCAAGCAACGACCCAGCCGTCCATCGCTGAACCGCGATGGGGGTCGAAGGCGAAGGCTCGGCGATGCCGTTCGTCCGCACCGTCGTGCCAGGAACTGAAACTTGCCGCGAAACGAACAGGTTCTTGATCCTCGCCCGATGTCGTCCGGCAATGCTTATTGGGCAGTCGTTTCAAAACAGTTCATGGCAGGGACAACTCCTCCCTGGAGCCGGATTCCTGGCGAGCATGCCTACCGGACGGCGAGGTCACCGTTTGCCCATTGCTGAGTGATGATCTCGGCTTCTTCGGCGAACCTGCCAGCCTCGATCGCTTCACGAATGTCGCGCATCAGCTGCTGGTAATAGGACAGATTGTTCCAGGTCAGGAGCATCGCCCCAAGCGCCTCTTGCGAGCGCACCAGATGATGCAAATAGGCCCGCGAATAGTCGCGTGCGGCCGGGCAGTCGCTTGCCTCATCGAGCGGACGCGGATCGTCGGCATGGCGGGCGTTGCGCAGATTGACCTTGCCGCGCCGTGTGTAGGCTAGGCCGTGGCGCCCTGCCCGCGTCGGCATCACGCAGTCGAACATGTCGATGCCGCGCGCCACCGACTTCAAAATGTCGTCCGGGGTGCCGACGCCCATCAGGTAGCGCGGCCGGTCAGCCGGCAGCTCCGGGCAAGTGATGTCGAGCATCTCCAGCATCACCGCTTGCGGCTCGCCGACAGCCAGCCCGCCGATCGCGTAGCCCTTCAGCTCCATTGCCTTCAGCGCCTGCGCCGAGCGCAGCCGCAGATCCGGCACGTCGCCGCCTTGCACAATGCCGAACATCGCCTTGCCGGGCTGCTCGCCGAATGCCGTCTTGCAACGCTCGGCCCAGCGCAACGACAACTCCATGGCACGCTCGATCTCGTTCTGCTTGGCCGGCAGAGCCGTGCATTCGTCGAGCTGCATCTGGATGTCGGAATCGAGCAGCCCCTGGATCTCTATCGAACGCTCCGGCGACATCTCGTAGGCGCCGCCGTCGATATGCGAACGGAAGGTAACGCCGTTCTCGGTCAGTTTCCGCAGCTTCGACAGCGACATCACCTGGAAGCCGCCGCTGTCGGTCAGGATTGGATGCGGCCAGCGGGCGAATTCATGCAGGCCGCCGAGCCGCGCCACGCGCTCGGCGCCGGGTCTTAGCATCAGGTGGTAGGTGTTGCCGAGGATAATGTCCGAGCCGACGCCGCGCACCTGATCCATATACATGGCCTTCACCGTGCCGCCGGTACCGACCGGCATGAAGGCAGGCGTGCGGATTTCCCCGCGCGGCATGGTGATTGCACCACGCCGCGCCCTGCCGTCGGTCGCCAGCACCTTGAAGGTGAATGCGTCAGTCATTGAATTCCCTAGCCATCGAACTCCTTGTCGAATACCGGCGCGTCCGGGGCCTGCTTGTCGAGTGATTGCCGGTAGCGGATGCAGCCGCGCATGAATTTCGGCCACGGCGGCACGGCAATCGCCGGGTCGGTCTTTTCGGGCAAAAGTGACCAGAGGTCGGGATGGTGCCAGCACAGATCATGGCCGGTGGCGTCGCGGTGTTGGCGGATGCCGGCGCGCAGTTTCCTGACCTCGGCGATCAAGGCTTCCCGGTCGAAGGTTTCCAGGTCATCGTCCATCGGTATCCTCCCTGAACAGAAGACTTGCGTCTCCATAGGAATAAAACCTGTAGCGATTCTCGATGGCATGCGCATAGGCCGCCCGCATCGTCTGCAAACCGCAGAAGGCCGAAACCAGCATGAACAGCGTCGAACGCGGCAGATGGAAATTGGTCATCAGCAAGTCTGCGGTCTTGAAACGATAGCCGGGCGTGATGAAGATGTCTGTCGGGCCTGACCATGCGGCCAGCCTGCCGTCCTCGCCAGCCGCGCTCTCCAATAAGCGCAGCGATGTCGTGCCGACGGCGATAATGCGCCCTCCTTTTGCTTTCGCCGCATTCAGCGCCTCGGCGGTTTCCGGGCTGACCGAACCGGTTTCGGCGTGCATCTTGTGGTCGGCGGTGTCGTCCGCCTTCACCGGCAGGAACGTGCCGGCGCCGACATGCAGCGTGACGAAACGGCGCTCTATGCCCTTGGCGTCGAGCGTCGCAAACAGCTCCGGCGTGAAATGCAGCCCTGCCGTCGGCGCGGCGACCGCGCCCTCCTCCCTCGCATAAATGGTCTGATAGTCGCTGCGGTCGCGTTCGTCGTCGTCACGCTTGGAGGCGATGTAGGGCGGCAGCGGGATGTGGCCGACTGCATGCAGCGCCTCGTCGAGGAACGGACCTGACAGGTCGAAGCCGAGCAGCACCTCGCCGCCTTCTCCCTTCTCGATCACGATCGCGTCGAGCTGGCCGAGAAGGCAGGAATTGGCGTCATGACCGAAATGGATACGATCGCCGGCGGCGATGCGCTTGCCCGGACGCATGAAGGCGAGCCAGCGGTCGGGCGCCATCCGCATATGCAGCGTGGCTTCGACCTGCGCCGCCGCCTCGCCGCGCCGCCTGATGCCTTTCAGCTGTGCCGGAATGACCTTGGTGTCGTTGAAGACCAGCACATCACCGGCCTTGAGCAGGGCCGGCAGGTCGCGCACCGTCCGGTCTTCGAGCCCCTCACCCGGCCTGACCACCAGCATCCTGGCACTGTCGCGCGGCTCGGCTGGGCGAAGCGCGATGCGCTCCTCCGGCAGATCGAAGTCGAAAAGGTCGACGCGCAAGAGATCCCCGCCTCAAGGTTCCGGGCAGGTCACCGCCCAGGCGCCGACACCGTCTATGCTCAATGTGCCGCCCATCGCGAAGCTGGACTGCTCGCTGGCCTTGACCAGCCGCAATTTGGCGACGATCGAGCTGAGGCCCTCATCAGTGAGATCGATCAGCATGCGCTCGTCGTCTTCGAATGCCTGTCCAACGATAACTTTCGTTGAGCCTGGCTGTCCGTCCGTGGTCCATGTCTTGCCGCCGGCATCCAGCCACACACGCGCCACCGCAATGACGGCCGTGTGTCCCATCAAAACATCAATCGATGCCGCGCCGCCGTCGGCGCTGCAGACGATCGATTCCGTCGCCAGCGCCGGAGTGGCCGCCGCGGCGAGCATAATTGCGATGGCCGCGACAGCCCGGCTGGTCATTTCACGTCGGCCGCGACCTTGAGCGATACGATCTTGTCAGGATCCTGCACCGGTTCGCCGCGCTTGATCTTGTCGACGTTGTCCATGCCTTCGATGACCTGGCCCCATACCGTGTACTGGCGGTTGAGGAAGGCGGCATCGTCGAAGCAGATGAAGAACTGCGAATTGGCCGAGTTCGGGTTCTGCGAGCGCGCCATCGAGCAGGTGCCGCGGCCGTGGTTGGCGTTGGAGAACTCGGCCTTCAGATCGGGTTTGTCGGAACCGCCAGTGCCGGCGCGCGATGGCGCGAAAGACGGCTTGTTGGAATTGCCGAACTTCACGTCGCCGGTCTGCGCCATGAAGCCGTCGATGACGCGGTGGAAGACCACGCCGTCATAGGCGCCTTCGCGCGCCAGCTCCTTGATACGGTCGACATGGCCGGGCGCCAGATCTGGAAACAATTCGATGACGACCTTGCCCTTGGTCGTGTCCATGATAAGCGCGTTCTCGCGGTCCTTGATTTCGGCCATGTCAGAAATATCCTTTTGAACAATTGAGGTTACTTGCCGTCCGCGGCGATGCGCACCTTGATCATGCGATCGGGGTCGGTCACCGTGCCGTTCTGCGCCTCGTCGCCTTTCTTGATGTGGTCCACCAACTCCATGCCGCTGACGACATTGCCAACGATGGTGTACTGGCCATCGAGCGGCGGTGCCGGCGCGAACATGATGAAGAATTGCGAATTGGCGGAATTCGGATCGTCGGAGCGGGCCATGCCGACCACGCCGCGCTGGTAGTGCTCGGTGCTGGAGAATTCGGCCGGCAGGTCAGGAAGATCGGAGCCGCCGGTGCCGACAGCGTCGGCATTGAAGCCGCTCTTCATGTTGCCGAACTTGACGTCGCCGGTCTGCGCCATGAACCCGTCAATGACGCGGTGAAAGGCGACGTTGTCGTAGGCGCCCTGGCGCACCAGCTTTTTGATCTGCGCGACGTGCTTCGGCGCAAGGTCGGGCCTCAGCGCGATGGTCACGTCGCCGTCCTTCAGCGTTACGATCATGGTGTTTTCCGGATCGGCGGCAAAGGCCGACACGGATGCGGTCACAAGACCGGCAAGCACGGCAAGCAAGAAGGCAAGCTTTTTCAGCTGCATGGGATCTTTCTCCGAATATCTTCGTTCATGCATGTCGTTACCCAAAGCCGGGTTCCACTTTTGGGTGACATGCATTTATTTCGCGAATTTGGCGGTGAGCGCGCCGGCCACGGCCGCCGGCACGAAGGGACGGATGTCGCCTCCCATCGAAGCTATCTGGCGCACAAGTGTGGCGGTAATGGTGCGCACTGAAGGGCTGGCGGGCAGGAACACCGTCTGCAGCTCCGGCGCCATGGTCTCGTTCATGCCGGCCATCTGCATCTCATAGTCAAGGTCGGTGCCGTCGCGCAGGCCGCGGATCATGATCGAGGCGCCATGCTTCCTGGCCGCGTCGATTACCAACCCGTCGAAGGCGACTACTTTGATACGCGCACCGTCGCTGCCGAATTCCGCCTTCGCGGCCGTTTCGATCAGGCCAACCCGTTCCTCGAAGGAAAATAACGGCTTCTTGCCGGGATGGATGCCGATCGCCGCATAGATTGTATCCGCCACGGCCAGCGACGCCTTCAGCACGTCGAGATGGCCGTTGGTCAGCGGGTCGAAAGAGCCGGCATAAAGGGCGATGCGTTCGGTCATGGCAGGTGCTTCTAGCGAGCCTCTCTCCTAAAGGCAAATCCGATAGCCAGCCCGCGCCGTGAACCTTTTGGCCGACGTGAACGACAGATGAATGTGCCGCTCACAACAGCTTCACGCAGTGTTCACTAAGTTGCAGCTGCAGGAGATGAAACCAAACACCCATCTAATCGTTGTTAGGCGCAGGAGAACACGCACATGCTGATCTACATGCTCGCCACCGCAATGACCGTCGCCATGCTGATCGCCACCCTATTCGGGTTGCATCAGGAAGCACAGCGCGTCCGCGCCAAGGCCAATACCAAGCGGTTCGAAGGCTTCGGCAACCGCAGGCCTTATCGCCGCTTCTAGATTGCGGGTGTCTTCACACGCCGGCCCACAGGGCTGGCGTCGTCGTGCCAAACTCACTCGACGGAAGTATCGGGCTCCCTACCATCGGCATCGGCAACAGCGCCGCTTTCAGCATTCTCTTCGATCTCTTCATCCGCTTGCGGTTCTGAAATTCGCTCCACCGAAACGACCTTCTCGCCCTCTGCGGTATTGAAGATGGTAACGCCCTTGGTGGCGCGGCTGGCGAAACGAATGCCGTTCACTGGAACACGGATAACGGTGCCGCCATCCGAAACCAGCATGATCTGATCGTCATTGCCGACCGGGAAGGTCGCCACCAGGCGGCCGATTTCGGCCGTTTTCGAGACGTCGGTGGCGCGAATACCCTTGCCGCCACGGCCAGTCAGGCGGAAATCGTAGGACGATGAACGCTTGCCGTAGCCATATTCCGTCACCGTCAACACGAACTGCTCGTGCGCCTTGAGGAATTCATAGCGGTCGTCGGAAAGCTCTGCCTCTTCGCCGACCTCTTCATTGGTGAGCTGGATTTCTTCCTCCTCGCCGGCCGCGATGTCAGCAGCGAGCCGGCGTTCGGCCACCACCCGCTTGAGGTAGGCGGCACGCTCCGCCGGCGGCGCATCGACATGCTCGATCACCGCCATCGAGATCACCCGGTCGCCATCGGCCATCGCAATGCCGCGCACGCCGACCGAATTGCGGCTCTGGAAGACGCGTACGTCGCTAACCGGAAAGCGGATGCACTGGCCGGAACTTGCCGTCAAAAGCACGTCGTCATTGTCGGTGCAGGTCTCGACGCCGAGGATCTCGTCGCCTTCCTCGTCCAGCTTCATGGCGATCTTGCCGTTGCGGTTGACCTGGACGAAGTCCGACAACTTGTTGCGGCGCACGGTACCGCGCGTGGTGGCAAACATGACGTCGAGCTCGCCCCAACTCGTCTCATCCTCCGGCAGCGGCATGATCGTGGTGATGCGCTCGCCCTGTTCGAGCGGCAGCATATTGATCAGCGCTTTGCCGCGCGATTGCGGGTTGCCGATCGGCAGGCGCCAGACCTTTTCCTTGTAGACGATGCCGCGCGAGGAGAAGAACAGCACCGGCGTGTGCGTGTTGGCCACGAACAGCCGGGTGACGAAATCCTCTTCCTTGGTCGACATGCCGGAGCGGCCCTTGCCGCCGCGGCGCTGCGCCCGGTAGAGCGACAGCGGCACGCGCTTGATGTAGCCGGAATGGCTGACCGTGACGACCATGTCCTCGCGCTGGATCAGGTCCTCGTCTTCCATGTCCGCCCCGCCCTCGGCGAGCTCGGTACGGCGCGGCGTGCCGAACTCGTCGCGCACGGCGATGAGCTCGTCCTTGACGATCTGCTGGACGCGGGCGCGCGACGAGAGGATGTCCAGGTAGTCCTTGATCTCGTCGCCGATCGTGTTCAGCTCGTCGGCGATCTCGTCGCGGCCGAGCGCGGTCAGGCGCTGCAGGCGCAGTTCGAGGATGGCGCGCGCCTGCTCCTCGGAGAGATTGTAGGTACCGTCCTCGTTGATGCGATGGCGCGGGTCGTCGATCAGAAGAATCAGCGATTCCACGTCGCCCGAAGGCCAGCGCCGCTCCATCAACTGCTCGCGCGCCGTCTGCGGGTCCGGAGCGCTGCGAATCAGCTTGATGACTTCATCGATGTTGGCAACAGCGATGGCAAGGCCGACCAGCACATGGGCGCGGTCGCGCGCCTTGCGCAGCAGGAACTTCGTGCGCCGGCTGATCACCTCCTCACGGAAGGCGACGAATGCCTTCAGCATGTCGGTCAGAGTCAGCAATTCCGGCTTGCCGCCGTTCAGTGCCACCATGTTGGCGCCGAAGGACGTCTGCAGCGGGGTGAAGCGGTAAAGCTGGTTGAGGATGACATCGGCGACCGCGTCGCGCTTCAGTTCGATGACGACGCGGTAGCCCTGGCGGTCGCTCTCGTCGCGAATGTCGGAAATGCCTTCGATGCGCTTGTCGCGCACCAACTCGGCCATCTTCTCGATCATCGACGCCTTGTTCACCTGATAGGGAACCTCGGTGATGACGATCGATTCACGATCGTTGCCGCGCGCCTCGACGTTGACGCGGCCGCGCATGACGATGGAGCCGCGGCCGGTCGAATAGGCGCTGTAGATGCCGGAACGGCCAAGCACGATGCCGCCGGTCGGGAAATCCGGTCCCGGAATGATCTCCATCAGCGCCGGAAGGTCGATCGCCGGATTATCGATGAGGGCAATGGCGCCGTTGCAGACCTCGCCCAGATTGTGCGGCGGGATGTTGGTGGCCATGCCGACGGCGATACCGCCGGAGCCGTTGACCAACAGGTTCGGAAAGCGCGCCGGCAGGACTTTCGGTTCGCTGCCCGACGCATCGTAAGTGTCCTGGAAATCGACGGTGTCCTTGTCGATGTCTTCCAGCAACTCATGCGCGACCTTGGTCAGCCGCGATTCCGTGTAGCGCATCGCCGCCGGCGGATCGCCGTCGATCGAGCCGAAATTGCCCTGCCCGTCGATCAGCGGCACGCGCAGCGACCAATCCTGCGCCATGCGCACCAAAGCGTCGTAGATCGAGGCGTCGCCATGCGGATGGTATTTGCCCATCACGTCGGCGACCGGGCGTGCCGATTTCACATATTTGCGGTTCCAGTGATAGCCGCTCTCATAGGCGGCGTAGAGGATGCGGCGATGCACCGGCTTGAGGCCATCGCGCACGTCCGGCAGCGCGCGGCTGACGATCACGCTCATGGCGTAATCGAGATAGGAGCGCTGCATCTCCTCGATGATGGATATCGGCTCGATGCCGGTGGGGCCGCCGTCGGCGCCGCGCGGTGTCTTTTGGTCGGTCAAATCGGATCACAATCTAATCAGGAATCACTTGGTGCTTATATAGGAAGCCAGCCTGAAACTCCAACAATCGCGGCAGTTTTCCAGTGTGGTTTTTAGCGGCAAATTCAAAAGGATAAACCAATTGCGACGATATGGCCGTGCACCCTTTCACGGGCGTCGCCGGCGGGCGCGATAAGTACCCGGCGCCTCGCCCATCAGCCGCCGGAAACGGCGATTGAAGGTTGATAGATCGTTGAATCCCGCCGAAAAGGCAATCGCCGAAATCGTCTGATCCGACGTCCGCAGCCGCACGGCTGCCCTGTGCAGCCGCGCTCTCAGCAGGAATTGGTAGGGCGTCATACCGGCAACGTGCCGGAAGGTGCGCAGGAAATGGTAAGGGCTGGTGGCGGTCTCGTCGGCGAGTTCGGCAAGCGAGATCGGCCGGTCGGCATCGACTTCGATGCGCCGCACCGCTTCGGCGACACGCTTCTGGTCTCGGCGGCTCGGCGTCCGTCCCCGATCCGTAGCGCTGCAAGCCGCTGTTGCCGCGGCACCGGCAATGCGCAGGGCGAGTTCCTCGAACGCGCCGGTGTCGGCCATCTCGCGCGCCGCCTCCGCTTCGGCAAGCAGCGGCACCAGCGCCGGCAAGGGCGGCAGGCGCGGCGTGCCGAAATCGAGCGTCTTGGCGCCCGGCACGTCGGCGACGATCCGCTCCATGTAGGCCGGTCCGAAATGGAAGGAGAGGCAACGGTCGCCGGCGCCATGCTCGTGCCCGCATTCGTAGCATGTGCCGGGATTGCCGAGCAGGAGCGCGCCTGGCGCCAGCATCGCCGTGCCCTCGCGCGCACGATAGCGGAAGGTGCCGTTGGTTACGGCGGCAACGCAGAAATCCCGATGCTCCTCCTCGAATGGCCTGTCGGCGGCGCTGGCGGTGCAGATGACATCCGACACCTGCCAGCCTCGGCCCGACGCCAGCCTGTGCGCGCTCGTCGTCATCGCCGAAACATAGCAACTTTTCCCAAGCGCAGAACCCCTGTCGGCCTCTATGCTTGCCGGTCTCCTGACAAGATGAGAGCGAAGCCATGTCCAATTCCTTTGCCAAGGTCCTGCACAGCGATGGGCCCGTACCGGCCCTTGCCGAGAAACTGAATCTTTATGGCCGCTTCGTCGGCGCCTGGACGTTCGACGCCACGCGCCATCTCGAGGACGGTCAGGTGCTGACCGGGCGCGGCGAAGTGCATTTCGGCTGGGTGCTCGAAGGCCGCGCGATCCAGGACGTATGGATCCTGCCTGCCCGTGACGCCGGCCCCTCGCCCTCGCTCGGCAAATGGACCTTCTATGGCACGACGTTGCGCGTCTACGATCCCGGCGTTGACGCCTGGCACATCTTCTGGAGCGATCCGCGCAATCAGTACTACAGCCGCCAGCTCGGCCGTGCCGAGGGCGATACCATCATCCAGCAAGGCGCAGACGGCACCGGATCTGCTGTGCGCTGGAGCTTTTCGCGCATCACCGAAAATTCGTTCCGCTGGCTGGGCGAACGCTCACAGGACGACGGCGCCACCTGGCGTCTCGAAGTCGAGTTTCTGGCGCGCCGCACCGCCAGCCCCTGATCCGCACGGTTTCCACTGGCTCCGCTTTGCTCTACCAATCCCGTTATCCGGCTTTGCCGGCGGGGAGGGTCAGCATGCCGAGCTTCGACAGCCTGTTCAACGCCTTCGTCACCATACTGGTGACGATCGATCCGCCCGGCCTGGCGCCGCTCTTCCTCGCCGTTACCCGCGGCATGAACCGCGAGGAGCGCAACCAGGTCTCCGTGCGCGCCTCGGTCATCGCCTTCCTGGTAATGGCGTTGTTCGCAATCGCCGGCGCGTCGATCCTGTCAGTCTTCGGCATCACTCTGCCGGCCTTCCGCGTCGCCGGCGGCTTTCTGCTGTTTTTCATCGCCTTCGAAATGGTGTTCGAGCGCCGGCAGGACCGCAAGGAGAAGATCGGCGACGTCGCCATCACCAGGGACATGATCCACAACATCGCCGCCTTTCCGCTGGCGATCCCGCTTATTGCCGGTCCCGGCGCGATTTCGGCGACCGTCCTGCTCTCAAGCTCGTTTCAGGGTTTAGGCGCGCAGACAGCGCTTGTCGGCATCATCGCCATCTGCCTCGTCATCACCTACCTGGTGTTCGTGCTGTCAGAGCGCATTGACCGTATCCTCGGCCAAACCGGCCGTTCGATCCTGACAAGGCTGCTCGGCGTCATCCTGGCGGCGCTCGCCGTACAGTTCGTCGCCGACGGCATCAAGGCGCTGATGGCGACGTAGGAACAGCCCTACTTCGCTGTCGTTTCAATGACTTCGAAGTCGTGGGTAATCTCGGCAGTCTTGGCCATCATTGCCGAGGCCGAGCAGTATTTCTCGATCGAAAGCCCGATCGCCCGCTTCACCTTGTCGTGTGATAGCGCCCGGCCCTTGACGACAAAATGCATGTGAATGCGGGTGAACACCCTGGGATCGGCTTCTGCACGGTCGGCATCGAGTTCGACCACGCAATCTTCGACCGCCTCGCGCCCCTTTTCGAGGATATGGACCACGTCATAGGCGGAGCAGCCGCCAGTGCCGATCAGCACCAGTTCCATTGGGCTCGGCCCCGGCGTCTTGCCCTCCGGCCCGAACGCAGTGCCTAGCACCAGCTTGTGCCCATTGGCGGACTCGCCAACGAAAGTGCGCTCCTCGACCCATTTGACCCTTGCCTTCACCTGATACGTCCTTTCACCGCTCAAACGCACAACGTCCCGAAAATCCAAGACAGATTTTCGGGACGCCATTTCGTGACCAAGGTGCCGGCGCTTTTCGCCGCAAGGGCAGTCCGCCCCGAGAAATCAGAACGGGATTTCGTCGTCCAGCTCGCGCGACGAACCACCGCCGCCGCCCTTGTTGGCGCCACCGCGATTGAAACTTTCGCCCGGGCCGGACTGGCCGAAATCGGAACCGCGGCTCGCACCACCACCGGCATAGTTGCCGACTTGGCCGCCGCCCTCGCCCCGCGCATCGAGCATCTGCAGCTCGCCGCGGAATTTCTGCAACACGATTTCGGTCGTATAGCGGTCATTGCCGGTCTGGTCCTGCCATTTGCGCGTCTGCAGCTGGCCCTCGACATAGACCTTCATGCCCTTCTTCAGATACTGCTCGGCCACCTTGGCGATCTGGTCGTTGAAGATCACGACATTGTGCCACTCGGTCTTTTCCTTGCGCTCTCCGGACGTCTTGTCGCGCCAGCTTTCCGACGTCGCGATGCGGATGTTGACGACCGGGTCACCCGAATTCAGGCGGCGGATTTCAGGGTCCGCCCCGAGGTTGCCCACCAGAATGACCTTGTTGACGCTACCCGCCATGATACTTCTCCGCGCTCATCCGAAACCGAATTTTTGTCGCCGCACCTTACAGGCTATGGACAATCCCTGCCTGCCGTCGCTGCCTTTTCCCACAAGGTTTTTGTTCTCTTTTCGTTCTACAGGAGAGGCCCTGCACTGTCAATAGTTGTCAGTAAGAAGTAGTGTCTTGGCGTCGAATTTCCACAGACCATGGGATCGAGGCGAACGCATGAAGATGGTTGCGCATGACGATCAGCCGCAAGAAGAGTGGCGGACGGGAGTAAAGACCCGCATGCATGTCTCGGCCTGCAACGGCGCAACTCAACTTTGCATATTCGAACAATGGGTCGAACCCGCGGTTGGCGCCCCGACACATTGGCACCCGGTCGAGGAAGTGCTTACCGTCATCGCTGGCAGGGCCGAGATGTGGATCGACGAAGAGCATCTCGTCTTGACTGCCGGACAGTCGCTTGTTGTCGCCGCGCACAGGCAACATGGCTTCCGAAACGTCGGCTCCGAATTGCTTCATATTCATGCTGTGCTCGCGTCACCAGTTTTCGAGGCGACGTTCAACGGATCCCCCGACATGGTGAGACGCTGGCTTCCAGCGAGTTTGTAAAACCTCGCCTGTCTTAAAAAACACCGCTTGTCTTAAAAAACACGGCTTGCCAAACCGATAAGTATTGACTTATGCTTTCGGCATGATCGAAGCAGACATTTTTCGGGCACTGGCGGATCCAACGCGTCGCGCCGTCTATGAGCGGCTCGCCGACGGCGAGATGACGGTGTCGGAACTGCGCACTGGCATACCGGTATCGCAGCCGGCGGTATCGCAACATCTCGCAGTGCTGCGCGGCGCCGGCCTCGTGGTGGAGCGCCGGGCCGGTCGCAACGCCTATTACCGCGTCGATCCGAAGGGGCTTGCGCCACTGCTCGGCTGGATCGAACGCTACCGTGCGTTCTGGCCAGAGCGCATCGAAAGGCTCAAGACGGTTTTGAAGGACATGGACCAATGACCAGCCGAGGCAAAGAACGCGCCGAAATGGCCGCAGACAAGATCGAGTTCGAGTGCGAGCTGCCCGAACCGCCGGAAAAGGTGTGGCGGGCGCTGACGGTGCCGGACCTGCTCGCGGCCTGGATGATGCCGAACGACATCAAGCCCGAAATCGGCAACCGCTTTGCCTTTAAAGCGCCGAATGCGCCGATCGAGTGCGAAATCCTCGACGCGGATCCCGGACGGCTGCTGCGCTATTCCTGGCGGGAGCGCCCGGCGCCCGGCGATACGCAGGTGCCGCCCGGCAGCCCCCTGGACAGCGCAATGAACGACAGCCCAGTGGACAGCATCGTCACCTTTACGCTCGACCGCACCGTTTCCGGCGGCACGCATCTACGCATCGTCCATGACGGTTTTGCTCGGGCAGCAGTGCCGGAGATCGCGATGGCAGGCGCCGGTTGCCGGCTTTCCTTTGAAGCGCGCACTCCCAGGCACAAGCAGATCGCCGCAAACACCCCGCGCCTCTTCCTGCGCGCGGCCTGAACGACAACAGTCAACGGAGACAACCGATGAGCGGCCTTGCCAATCTGGTGCCGATGGTGATCGAGCAGTCGAGCCGCGGCGAACGTGCCTTCGACATATTTTCGCGGCTGCTGCGCGAGCGCATCGTCTTCATCAACGGGGCGATCGACGACGGCACGTCGGCGCTGGTCTGCGCCCAGCTTCTGTCGTTGGAATCCGACAATCCCGACAAGGAGGTCTCGCTCTACATCAACTCGCCGGGCGGCGTGGTGACCAGCGGTTTCGCCATCTACGATACGATGCAGTATATCAGCTGCCCGGTCTCCACGGTTTGTATGGGCTTCGCCGCCTCGATGGCCTCGTTCCTTTTGATGGCCGGCACACCGGGGCGGCGCATCGCGCTACCCAACACCAGCATCGTGCTGCATCAGCCTCTCGGCGGTTTCCAGGGCCAAGCCTCCGATATCCAGCGCCATGCCGAGGGCATCCTTCGCACCAAGCGTCGCATGACCGATCTTTACGCCCGCCATTGCGGCCGCACCTACGAAGAAGTGGAACGCACGCTCGACCGCGACTTTTTCATGACCGCGCAGGAGGCCAAGGATTGGGGCCTCGTCGACCATGTTTTCGACACTCGCAAGCAGGCCGCATGAACGAGCCGGGCCGGCGGACGGAACTGAGGAGATTGAGCGCCCGCAATTTCAGCGCCATCGGTCTGGTCTTGCCGCTATCGCGGCACTATAGTCCGGCGATGACCGCCAGCAGCTCATCCAGCCTTTTATGCCTTGCCATCGCTACCGTTGCCGGCACGAACATGCTGGTGGGTATGGCACTTGCCCAAGATAATTCGACGTCTTCGCAAAAGGGCGCTCTGCCCGGTGTGACCAGCGATTATCGCATCGCCGAGCCAGCGCCGCGGCCTGAGCCTGACGATATGGCTCTAGGCAGCGGCAACGGCACCTTCAAGATTGGCGATACCGACGTTCGGATTTCCGGTAGCATCACCATCGATGTCGCTGCCGGCGGGATCAGGCCCTCCAGCCGCTAAGTTCGCCTGATGTGAACCACAAATATTGCGCTTCAAACGAACAGCCCCGCCATTGCTTTTGCAACTGACGGGGCTTCTTGGATCTGAAATCCAAATTGCCGGGAGTATACTGCCGGCTTTTTACTTCGGATGCTTCGCGGCGTTCAGCCGACGATCCGACTAGCAGTCTCTGATTGTTGTGGGATCGGCAGGTCAACGTGGGCAGGTGGCGCTAAACGTCTGACCTGGCTACTTATACCTGCCGCGGCTCCAGCGACACGTGGAGCCTCAAGGAACAATCCGGTGGAGTCATGCCTCTGCTCTCCTTCTGTTCGTTGCGACTGTCGTCGAAGCGCTCATCGCATAACCCGCGGCGTCTCGCAGGCTAGCCCCAGGCCGCGAGGCCATCGAAAGACGGCCGGCTTCGTTGACGTGTGGATTCTGCCCCCATGACGCGGGGACGTCAACCTTGAATAGCCGGGTTGCCGAAAAATGTGATCGCGAGACGCTTTGTGAAGCCGGCTGCGCGGGCAGCTTTTGTCAGGAGCGCGTTCGGCCTTTGTTCTTTCCGCTTGCCCGTTCGCGCGAAAGGCGGTTAAACGCTTTGGTCGAGAGTTGTGGCGTCTCTCGAAAAGGCGGCGAAATTACCTACATAGGGGACGGTCGGGAAAACCCGCCCATCCCACGAATTCCAGATTCTGAGGCGGCGACCGGCGATGGCCGACCATAAATATCTCTCCATTCGCGGGGCACGCGAACACAATCTGAAGAATGTCGATCTCGATCTGCCGCGTGACAGCCTGATCGTCATGACCGGCCTGTCGGGGTCGGGCAAGTCGTCGCTTGCCTTCGACACCATCTACGCCGAGGGCCAGCGCCGTTACGTCGAGAGCCTTTCGGCCTATGCACGGCAATTCCTCGAAATGATGCAGAAGCCGGACGTCGACCAGATCGACGGCCTGTCGCCGGCCATTTCCATCGAGCAGAAGACCACCTCGAAGAACCCACGTTCGACGGTCGGCACCGTCACCGAGATCTACGATTATATGCGGCTTTTGTTCGCCCGCGTCGGTGTACCCTATTCACCGGCCACCGGCCTGCCGATCGAGAGCCAGACGGTTTCGCAGATGGTCGACCGGGTGCTTGCTGTCGAGGAAGGCACCCGGCTGTTCATTCTGGCGCCGATGGTGCGCGGCCGCAAAGGCGAGTACCGCAAGGAACTGCTGGAGCTGCAGAAGAAGGGTTTTCAGCGCGTCAAAGTCGATGGCGTCTTCTATGAGATCGCCGACGTGCCGGCGCTGGACAAGAAGTACAAGCACGACATCGACGTCGTCGTCGACCGCATCGTCGTGCGCGGCGATCTGGCGACGCGGCTCGCCGATTCCATCGAGACCGCGCTGAAGCTGGCCGACGGGCTGGCGGTGGCGGAATTTGCCGACAAGCCGCTCGACGCCAGCCAGACCGGCGAGGATTCGGTCAACAAATCGAAGAACGAGACGCATGAACGCATGCTGTTCTCGGAAAAGTTCGCCTGCCCGGTGTCCGGCTTCACCATTCCCGAGATCGAGCCCAGGCTGTTCTCCTTCAACAATCCGTTCGGCGCCTGCCCGACCTGCGACGGGCTCGGCAGCCAACGCGCCATCGACGCCAGCCTGGTCGTGCCCGACGAGAATGTCTCGCTGCGCGCCGGCGCCGTCAGCCCGTGGGCGAAGTCGACCTCGCCCTATTATGCGCAGACGCTGGAAGCGCTGGGCATTGCCTATGGCTTCAAGCTCGGCGACAAGTTCAAGGATTTGAGCGAGGAGGCAAGGCAAGCCGTCCTGCACGGCACCGGCGAGCGCGAAATCACTTTCCATTATGATGACGGTCTGCGCTCCTACAAAACGACGAAAACCTTCGAGGGCGTCATCCCCAATCTCGAGCGCCGCTGGAAGGAAACCGAATCCGCCTGGATGCGCGAGGAGATCGAGCGCTTCATGTCGGCCACGCCCTGCCCGGCCTGCCGCGGCTATCGGCTGAAGCCCGAGGCGCTCGCGGTCAAGATCGCCGGCAAGCACATTGGCGAGGTCACCGAGCTGTCCATCCGCAAGGCCGACCAGTGGTTCACCGGTCTGCCCGCTTCGCTCAACGACAAGCAGAACGAGATTGCGGTGCGCGTGCTCAAGGAAATCCGGGAGCGGCTGCGCTTCCTCAACGATGTCGGTCTCGACTATTTGACGCTGTCGCGCAACTCCGGCACGCTTTCAGGCGGTGAGAGCCAGCGCATCCGTCTGGCGTCGCAGATCGGCTCCGGCCTGACCGGCGTACTTTACGTGCTGGACGAGCCGTCGATCGGTCTGCACCAGCGCGACAACGCCCGCCTGCTCGACACGCTGAAGCATCTGCGCGACATCGGCAACACGGTCATCGTCGTCGAGCATGACGAGGACGCCATCCTGCATGCCGACTACGTCGTCGATATCGGCCCGGCGGCCGGCATCCATGGCGGCCACATCATCGCCCAGGGCACGCCGCAGCAGATCATGGCGACGCCCGCTTCGATCACCGGCAAATACCTGTCGGGCGAGCTCGAAGTAGCGACGCCGGCAGCGCGGCGTGAGGCCAAGAAGAACCGCCGGCTGAAGGTCGTCGGCGCGCGCGGCAACAACCTGAAGAACGTCACCGCCGAAATCCCGCTCGGCACGTTTACCGCCGTCACCGGCGTATCCGGCGGCGGCAAGTCGACCTTCCTGATCGAGACCCTGTTCAAGGCGGCGTCGCGCCGCATCATGGGCTCGCGCGAGCATCCGGCCGAGCACGACCGCATCGAGGGGTTGGAATTCCTCGACAAGGTCATCGACATCGACCAGTCGCCGATCGGGCGCACCCCGCGCTCCAACCCCGCCACCTATACCGGCGCCTTCACGCCGATCCGCGACTGGTTCGCCGGCCTGCCGGAGGCCAAGGCGCGCGGCTACCAGCCGGGCCGCTTCTCGTTCAACGTCAAGGGCGGCCGCTGCGAAGCCTGCCAGGGCGATGGCGTCATCAAGATCGAGATGCACTTCCTGCCCGATGTCTACGTCACCTGCGACGTTTGCCACGGCAAGCGTTACAATCGCGAGACGCTCGACGTCCTGTTCAAGGGCAAATCGATCGCCGACGTTCTCGACATGACGGTCGAAGAAGGCGTCGATTTCTTCGCCGCCGTGCCCGGCGTGCGCGACAAGCTGGAGACGCTGAAACGGGTCGGCCTCGGCTACATCCATGTTGGCCAGCAGGCAACGACTTTGTCGGGCGGCGAGGCGCAGCGCATCAAGCTCGCCAAGGAACTATCACGCAAGGCGACCGGCAAGACGCTCTACATCCTCGACGAGCCAACCACCGGCCTGCATTTCCACGACGTAGCCAAGCTGCTCGAAGTGCTGCACGAGCTGGTCGACCAGGGCAACACGGTCGTCGTCATCGAGCACAATCTCGAGGTGATCAAGACGGCTGACTGGGTACTCGATCTTGGCCCCGAAGGTGGTGACGGCGGCGGTGAGCTGGTGGCGTCCGGCACGCCGGAGGACATCGTCCGCGAAAAACGCAGCTATACCGGGCAGTTCCTGAGGGACTTGCTGGAGCGGCGCCCCGGAGGCAAGCGCGAAGCGGCGGAGTGATGGCAAAGAACGGTCTCATCACGGTCCAAAGCCGCTTCGGCGTGGCCGAAACGATCGATCGCCTGGTCGGGACTGTGGAACGTGCAGGATTGCTGGTCTTCGCCCGCATTGACCACGCCGCCGGTGCGCGCATTGTCGAAGCTTCCCTGCGTCCGACCCAGCTTCTGATTTTTGGCAACCCGAAAGGCGGCACGCCGCTGATGCAGGACCGGCAGCTTGCCGGCATCGATCTGCCGGTCAAGGCACTGGCTTGGGAGGATAAGCAAGGCAAGGTCTGGCTCTCCTACAATGACGCGCACTGGCTCGCTGAGCGCCACGGCTTGGGCGACGCCAGTCGCAATGCCGTCGCCGCGATAGCGGCCGGCATGGACAAGGTGATTGCGGCCGCTGCCGGCGCGGGCCAGTTTTGATCATGAGAGCCGCTCGGGCCGATGATCTCCCCACGGTGATCTCGCTTACCACCGACGCCTACGCGCCCTACACTGCCCTGTTCGGAGCGCCGCCGATCCCCGTCGCCGAGGACTATGCGCCGCGCATAGAACGCGGCGAGGTCTGGCTTTCGGAGCAGGACGGACAGCCGGCCGGCTTGATCGTTCTCGAACGACATGCGGACCATACAATGATCTTCAGCGTCGCCGTTGCGCCCGCCTTTCAGGGCAAGGGTTTCGGCATCGGGCTGCTCGACTGGGCCGAGCAACAGACGCGCTTGTGGAGCTTGCCTGAAATCCGACTCTACACCAGTGCCAGAATGGAACGGAACGTTTCGTTGTATAAGGCCTACGGCTTTCGCGAAACGGGTCGCCGGCCCAATCCATATCGGCCAGGATGGACGGTCGTCGACATGGCGAAAGCCGTCGAGACGACCGCCATCGCGTGATCCTTTTCTGCAAACCGGGAGGACGACCATGACTCAATCAGGAACAATCCGCGCCGGCATGGGCGGCTGGACCTTCGAACCGTGGGACACGTCCTTCTACCCGGACAAATTGTCGAAGGCCAAGCAACTGCATTATGCCAGCCGGCAGGTGCCCACTATCGAGGTCAACGGCACCTATTATTCGAGCTTCAAGGAGCCGACCTTCGTCAAATGGGCCAACGAGGCGCCGGATGGTTTCGTCTATTCGCTGAAGGGCAACCGCTTCGTCACCAACCGCCGTGTGCTCGGCGAGGCCGGGGAATCGATCATGCGCTTCCTCGGGTCGGGCGTCGCGGCACTCGGCGACAAGCTCGGGCCGATCCTGTGGCAGTTCGCGCCGACCAAGAAATTCGACCCGGACGATTTCGAGGCCTTCCTCAAGCTGTTGCCGGAAAAGCAGGACGGCGTTGCGCTGCGCCACGCCGTCGAGGTGCGCAACGACAGCTTCGTCGTGCCGGAGTTCGCCGCCTTGGCGCGAAAGCACAAGGCCGCCATCGTCTATGCCGACCACGCCAAATATCCGGGGATTGCCGACGTTGCCGGCGATTTCATCTATGCGCGGCTGCAGACCGGCAGCGACGACAATCCCGATTGCTATACGCCAAAGGCGCTCGACGAATGGGCGGCGCGCGCAAAAACCTGGGCGGAAGGCAAGGTGCCGGCCGACCTATCGCGCGCCGATCCTTCAACCGACGCGCCGGTCAAGCCACGCGATGTGTTCGTCTACTTCATCACCGAGGGCAAGGTCCGCGCTCCATTCGGCGCCATCGCGCTGATGAAGCGGGTCGCAGGCTGACGCCCCCGCTGTCGGTGATCTGCCTGGCCGGGTCCTCAATTACCGGCTATGCGGCGCGTTCGTCCGGACGCCGATCAACCCTGACGATCTCGTTGAAAGCATCGAGATCGATATAGAAGACCTTGGTGATCTCCGCGATGAGTTCGTCGTGGTCATACCCCTGCGATTTCAGAATGTTGATGGCTGTCAGGATATCGACGCGCTCCGTGAGCCGTCGTTTCTGGTAGTCCTCGACATAGCGCTCCATCGTCTGGCCCTGGCTCCCAAGCACCCGAAATGTTGGACGACAACAGATCGCTGGAAGGGCTTGCGCGCAAGCGTGCCGGCGCGGCCCGCGCCTTCCCCTGATCTGCCAAATTGGAACTGGTACGGAAAGCGGCCGACTCACCAAGGCCAAGCAAAATCTAGCACGCAATCTTCGGCGCGCCAGAGTTGCAAACCAATGGAATCAATAAGAATTCAGACAGTCAGGAATTTGCGGACGTCCGCCCGGTCGAGATCCTCGGCTGGGCCGGTATGGACGATCTGGCCGCGGTCCATGATGTTGACCTCATCGGCCAATTCCCGGCAGAAGTCGAGATATTGTTCGACCAGAAGCACGGCAATACCGGCCTGGTCGCGCAGATAGCGGATAGCGCGGCCGATGTCCTTGATGATCGAGGGCTGGATGCCTTCGGTCGGCTCGTCGAGCACCAGCAGCTTCGGCCGCATCACCAACGCCCTGCCGATGGCAAGCTGCTGCTGCTGGCCGCCGGAGAGATCGCCGCCGCGGCGCGCGAGCATCTGCTTCAGCACCGGAAACAATTCGAAGACGTGACCGGGAATGTTGCGATCGGCGCGCCTCAACGGCGCAAAACCCGATTCGAGGTTTTCCCGCACCGTAAGCAGCGGAAATATCTCCCTGCCCTGCGGCACGAATGCGATGCCCGACCGGGCGCGATCATACGCCGCGCTCCGGTCGAGCGCCTTCCCCTCGAAGGCAACGCTTCCGCTCGTCAGCCGGTGATGGCCGACGATCGATCTCATCAAACTGGTCTTGCCGACGCCGTTGCGGCCGAGCACGCAGGTGATCTTGCCGGCGCCGGCCTTCAGCGAGACGCCGCGCAGCGCCTGGGCAGCGCCGTAGTGCAGCGTGGCATTGGAGACTTCGAGCATGGTCAGCGCTTTCTCCAACGCGTGAAGAACGAAAGGTCGAAATGATGGAACGGAACGCGCCAGACCATGTTCATCTCCCCAGATAGACTTCGACGACGCGCTCGTCGGCCGAAACGAAGTCGAGGCTGCCCTCGGAAAGCACCGAGCCTTCGTGCAGGCAGGTAACCTTGACGCCGAGCTCGCGCACGAAATGCATGTCGTGCTCGACGACGATGACAGAATGGTCGCGCGCGATGTCCCGGAGCAGCCGCGCGGTTTCCTCGGTCTCGGCGTCGGTCATGCCGGCAACCGGTTCGTCGACCAGCAGCAGCTTCGGATCCTGCGCCAGAAGCATGCCGATCTCGAGCCATTGCTTTTGGCCGTGGCTCAGATTGGCGGCGAGTTCGTCACGCTTGTCGCCAAGCCGGATGATGCCGAGGATGTCGTCGATCTGCCGCACGTCCGCGGCCGAGCGACGATGGAACAGTGCCGGGAAGATCGAGCGCGGGCCATTCAGCGCCAGCATCAGATTGTCCTCGATCGTGTGGCTTTCGAAGACGGTCGGCTTCTGGAATTTACGGCCGATGCCCATCATGGCGATTTCGGCCTCGTCGTGTTTGGTCAGGTCGACCTTACCGTTGAAGAAAACTTCACCCGCGTCGGGCCGCGTCTTGCCGGTGACGATGTCCATCATCGTCGTCTTTCCGGCGCCGTTGGGGCCGATGATCGCCCGCATCTCGCCCTTGTCGAGCACCAGCGAAAGGTTGTTGATGGCGCGAAACCCGTCGAAGGAAACTGACACGCCGTCGAGATAGAGTATGGTGTTGCTCTTCGACATCAGGCCATCACTCCGCCGGCTGCGGTTCGGCGCCGGAGGCCGACCAGTCGCCCGGCCTTCTCGCCGCCGAGCGGTCAGTTTTCGGCGGCACCGGCGCATCGGGATCGATGCCGGCTTCCTCGGCAACCGAGGCCGCCCGCAGCGCCTTGGCGTTGCCGCGCCAGGAATCCCACATGCCGATGATGCCCTTGGGCAGGAACAGCGTGACGGCGACAAACAGTCCGCCCAGTGCAAACAGCCAGAATTCAGGCAGCACGCCGGTGAACCAGGATTTACCGGCATTGACCAGAAGCGCGCCGATGATCGGCCCGACGATGGTGCCGCGCCCGCCGACGGCCGCCCACACCACCACCTCGATCGAATTGGACGGCTCGAATTCGCCAGGGTTGATGATGCCGACCTGTGGCACGTAAAGCGCACCGGCGATGCCGGCCATCACCGCCGACAGGGTGAATGCGAACAGTTTGACGTTCTCCGCCCGCCAGCCGAGAAAGCGTGTGCGGCTTTCGGCGTCGCGCACCGCCATCAAAAGCTTGCCGTACTTGGAACCGACGATTGCCCAGGTGACGAAGACGGCAAACGCCAGCATGACGGCGCTGGCCGCGAACAGCGCCGACCGCGTCATGTCGGCCTGCACGTTGAACCGTAGAATGTCCTTGAAATCGGTCAGGCCGTTATTGCCGCCGAAACCCATGTCGTTGCGGAAAAACGCAAGCAGCAGCGCATAGGTCATCGCCTGGGTGATGATCGACAGATAGACGCCGGTGACGCGGCTGCGGAAGGCAAACCAGCCGAAGACGAAGGCGAGCAGGCCGGGCACCGCAAGCACCATGACCGCGGCAAACCAGAAGTGGTCGAAGCCATACCAGAACCATGGCAATTCCTTGTAGTTAAGGAACACCATGAAATCCGGCAGCAGCGGATTGCCGTAGACGCCGCGCGAGCCGATCTGGCGCATCAGATACATGCCCATCGCATAGCCGCCGAGTGCGAAGAAGGCGCCGTGGCCGAGCGAGAGGATGCCGCAATAGCCCCAGACGAGATCGAGCGCCAAGGCGAGCAGTGCATAGCAGAGGTATTTGCCGGTGAGCGCGACGATATAGGACGGCACGTAAAACGCACTTGTCGGCGAGACCGCAAGATTGAGCAGCGGCACGACGATTGCAACCGCCAGCAGGATGAAGATGGTGATGGCGACGCGGCGGTCGGCGCCGGCGGCAAAGAAGCGTCCCGTGATCATGCTTCCACCGACCTGCCCTTTAGCGCGAACAGACCGCGCGGGCGTTTCTGGATGAACAGGATGATCAGCACCAGGACGACGATCTTGCCGAGCACTGCTCCGGCATAAGGTTCGAGGAACTTGTTGACGATGCCGAGCGAGAAAGCGCCGACCAGCGTGCCCCAAAGATTGCCGACACCGCCGAAAACGACGACCATGAAGCTGTCGATGATGTAGCCGCGGCCGAGATTGGGCGAGACGTTGTCGATCTGGCTGAGCGCGACACCGGCGATGCCGGCAATGCCGGAGCCGAGTGCAAACGTCAGGGCGTCCACCCACGGCGTCCTGATGCCCATCGAGGCAGCCATGCGGCGATTGGCGGTGACGGCACGCATCTGCAGCCCCCAGGGCGTGCGTTTCATCACGTAGAGCAGCACCGCGAACACGCCGAGCGCGAATACCAGGATCCAGAGCCGGTTCCAGGTCACGGCAAGCTGCCCGATATTGAACGAGCCGGACATCCATGACGGGTTACCTACCTCCTGGTTGGTCGGCCCGAAGATGGTGCGTACGGCCTGCTGCAGGATCAGCGACACACCCCATGTCGCCAGCAGGGTTTCCAGCGGCCGTCCATAGAGGAAGCGGATCAGCCCGCGCTCGATGACAAGGCCGACGAGCGCCGCCACCAGGAAGGCCAGCGGCAGGGCGATGACCAGCGACCAGTCGAACAGGCCGGGAAAGGAATTGCGGATAACCTCCTGCACGACGAAGGTCGTGTAGGCGCCGAGCATGACCATCTCGCCATGCGCCATGTTGATGACGCCCATGACGCCGAAGGTGATGGCCAGGCCAATCGCCGCCAGCAGCAGCACCGATCCAAGCGATATGCCATACCAGATATTCTGGCCGGCATCCCACAGCGCCAGCGTCGAATTGATGTTGGCGATCGCCGCGGTCGCCGCGTCCTTCACCGCACCTTCGGAATTGGCCTCTACCGACGTGAGCAGCGACACCGCATCGCGGTCGCCGCGCGCACCGATGAGCGCGATAGTCGCCAGCTTGTCGGCCTCTGGCCTGTCTGAAACGAGAACCGACGCGGCGCGGGCCTGTTCGAGCAGCGCCTTGACGTTTGCCACGCTCTCATTGGCGATCGCGGTGTCGAGCGACTCGATGTTTGCCGCGTCCGGCGTCTTGAACATTGTGTCGGCGGCGGCAATGCGCACGGCCGGATCCTTGGAGCCGAGCGTCAGCGTGCCCAACGCATCGCGAATGACGCGGCGCAGCGTGTTGTTGACCTTGATCTTGGTGATTTCGGCCTTGGCAGCTTCGCCCGACCTTTCGCCGGTGAGCGTATCGAGCAGCTCGATACCGTCGCCGCTCTCCTTGCCGACAAAGACCAGTGAATCGGCCTTGCGGACGTAAAGGCTGCCCTCCGCAAGCGCGGCAAGCGGCCGTTCTACGGCCGGATCGCCGGAAGCCGCAAGCTCGCGCACCACGGCTTCTATCGCCGGAAAATTGGCGGCGGTGGCGAATTTGGCGATGACCACGCGCAGATCTGCTTCGCTGGCGTTCGACGGCAGCAGCGTCCCCAGGAGAAGGAGCAGCATCAGGCCAATCGCGCGGATCAGGATCATTGGTTTCTGGTGGCTCTTGAAGATTGAATGTCGCCTCCGGGCAGGCTGGAGGAGGAGCCTGCCCGGAGGCTTGCGGGTCTGGGAGGACAGACCGGGAGGATCAGTTGGTTCCCTTGCCGCCGCATTTGCCGGTGGCAACATTGAAGTTGCCGCAGGACAGAGGCGCGCGCCAATCGGAGATCAGGTCCTTGGAGTCAGGCAGGTAGTCGGACCACTCGTCGCCCATCACCAGGCCTGGCGTCTGCGAGACGGTTTCGAACTGGCCGTCGGCCTGGATTTCGCCGATCAGCACCGGCTTGGTGATGTGATGGTTCGGCATCATCGTCGAATAACCGCCGGTCAGGTTCGGCACCGAGACGCCGACCATGGCGTCGATGACCTTGTCCGGATCGGTGGTGCCGGCCTTCTCGACCGCCTTCACCCACATGTTGAAGCCGATATAATGGGCTTCCATCGGGTCGTTGGTGGTGCGTTTGTCGTTCTTGATGAATTTGTGCCAGTCGGCGATGAACTTCGCGTTCTCGGGCGTGTCGACGCTCTCGAAATAGTTCCAGGCGGCGAGATGGCCGACCAGCGGCGCAGTGTCGAGACCGGCAAGCTCTTCCTCGCCGACCGAGAAGGCCATGACCGGGATGTCCTCGGCCTTGATGCCCTGGTTGCCGAGCTCCTTGTAGAACGGCACGTTGGCGTCGCCATTGACGGTCGAGACCACGGCGGTCTTCTTGCCGGCCGAGCCGAACTTCTTGATCGCCGAAACTTCGGTCTGCCAGTCGGAGAAGCCGAACGGCGTGTAGTTGACCATGATGTCTTCCGCAGCGACGCCCTTGGCCTTCAGATAGGCCTCGAGGATTTTGTTGGTGGTGCGCGGGTAGACGTAGTCGGTGCCTTCGAGAACCCAGCGCTTCACCGAACCGCCGTCCTCGCTCATCAGATAGTCGACCGCGGGAATGGCCTGCTGGTTCGGCGCCGCACCGGTGTAGAACACGTTGCGTTCGCTCTCCTCGCCCTCATACTGGACGGGATAGAAAAGGATGTTGTCGAGTTCGCTGAACACCGGCAGCACCGATTTGCGCGACACCGAGGTCCAGCAGCCGAACACCGCCGCGACCTTGTCCTTGGAGATCAGCTCGCGCGCCTTTTCGGCGAACAGCGGCCAGTTGGAAGCCGGATCGACGACCACCGCCTCGAGCTTCTTGCCGAGCAGGCCACCCTTGGCATTCTGCTCTTCGATGAGCATCAGCATGGCGTCCTTCAGCGTCGTCTCCGAGATCGCCATGGTTCCCGACAGCGAATGGAGGATGCCGACCTTGATGGTGTCGTCGGCCGCCTTGGCGGGAACGCTCATCAGCAGGCCGGCGGTGACCACGCCGGCCGAAAACATTTTTGTTATTGTCGAGAAACTGCCCCTCATACTTTTAAACTCCCAAGCTGGTTAACTGCATCGGAACAGACCATGCAACGGCTGTGCCAATCACCGGCGAAAGATCGGAGGGTTTGAGATTTCCCAGCCCTGTCAGTCGGTTAATGTATTAGCCGCAGGAGATGAACCTCGCCTGCCAGGTTTGAAATGAGAAAAGATCACTCGTATCAGCCTAAGTTTTACTCATATACAGGCCAATGCCCGAATTTTGAGCAGCATCATATGAGCGCTGGCGAGGATTGCAGCGCCGCAGCGAAATGGGGCAAGTTCGAACCCTTAAACGAGCGACGCCATGGCCTTCCGAACGTCTTGCATTTTCATCACCATGCTTCTGCTGGCGACGACGACCGTAGCGCGCGCCGGCTTCAGCGACGGCAAGCTGCCGGACGGCTCCTATCATTGCGAAGTCTATCTGCTGGGCATGTTCCTCAGCCTCGGCGACATCACCATCAAGGGAAACGTCTATAGCGGTCCGGTTAGCTTCGGCACCGCGCCGCAGAGTTATAACTACCAGATGGATGCAGACGGGGTGATTACCTGGCTGGGTCCGCTGGGCGGCTACACCAGCGGTGGCAACTCGATCTCGCTTACGCAAGCGACGCTGGAAAGCGGAACCACCCCGTCCTTCGACATCATCATGAAGCAGCCAGACGGCGCCTTTACCGCCTCGACCTGCACGAAGCGTTGAAAAGGAACCTGGCGAGGTTCCGTACTCCGAAGTAGAAGCCGCCTAGCTCTCCGCTGCCATGTCGAGCGCCAGCCGGGTCATATCGGTGAAAAGGCCCTGGCGTTCGGAATAGTCGGTCTGCTCGCCGGTTGCCACATTGTCGACGACGGTCAGGATGGACAGCGCCCGGGCGCCGAAATCGGCCGCAATGCGGTAGAGTGCGCTGGTTTCCATATCCACGGCGAGCGCCCCCTGTGCCTGTGCTTCGGCAAAGCGTTCGCGCCCCAGCGGATGATAAAAAATATCGCTGCAGATGGTCAGTCCGGCCCGATGGTCGATGCCGAGTTCCGAAGCGCGGGCCAACGCCTGGGCCAACAATGCAGGATCGGGGCCGGCATCGGCACGATAGAGACCAAAAACCTGGCCGCTCTCCGCATTTTCGCCGCGCACCGATTGTGCGATCACCAGGCTGCGCAGCGCCATCTCGGCGGTCAGGCCACCGCAGGTGCCGGTGCGGATCAACGTTTTCGCACCGTAGAAGTCCAGCAGCTCGTGCACGTAGACCAGGAATGACGGGACGCCGATGCCGGTGGACTGGATGCTGACAGGCTTGCCGCGAAACAACCCGGTAAAGCCGAGCGCGCCGCGGCGGCGGTTGACGCAGCGCGGCGCTTCCAGAAAGGTCTCCGCCATCCATTCAGCGCGCTGCGGGTCGCCCGGCAGCAGCACCGTGCTTGCGTAGTCGCCTTTGCTAGCCTCGTTGTGTGGCGTCACGGCATGCTTTCCAAAACCCGTCGCCCGTTTCGCCTGTAATCATGGCAGTCTCACGACATTGCGCAAGCGGAGCGTTGGAAGGGTCAGGATTCCAGCATGTCCTTTACGATCGTGGCCAATTGCTTGAGCGAAAACGGCTTCGGCAAGAAGCCGAAATGCGCGTCGGCCGGCAAGTTCTTGGCGAACGCGTCTTCGGCATAGCCGGACACGAAGATAAACTTGATGTCGGGCTGCCGTTTGCGCAATTCGCCAAGCAGCGTCGGGCCATCCATTTCCGGCATCACCACGTCCGACACCACGACGTCGACCTTGCCGCCGAGCGCTTCGTAGACTTCAAGCGCCTCGACGCCCGACGACGCCTCGTGGACGGTGTAGCCGCGCGATTTCAGCGCCCGCATGCCGCCCATGCGCACGGCGTCCTCGTCTTCAACCAGCAGCACCGTGGCCGAGCCCGACAGATCCTTGGCTGAGTCGGTGATCTTGGCAGGGGCGGCCGGCACTTCTCCAGCCTCGCCCGCCTTCCTTGCCTCCGCAATGTGCCGCGGCAGGAAGATGCGGAACACGGATCCCTTGCCGACTTCGGAATCGCAGAAGATGAAGCCGCCTGTCTGCTTGATGATGCCATAGACCATGGACAGGCCGAGTCCGGTTCCCTTGCCAACCTCCTTTGTCGTGAAGAAGGGCTCGAAGATCTTTTTCAGCACATCAGGCGCGATGCCGCTGCCGCTGTCCTCGACCTCGACCAGCACATAGTCGGCCGGAGTAAGTTCGCGGTAGGAAAAGGTCTTGCACTCTCCGGCGCTGACGTTGCGGGTGCGCACCGTGAGGTCGCCGCCGGCCGGCATCGCATCGCGCGCATTGACCACCAGATTGACCACCACTTGCTCGAACTGCCCGATATCGACCCTGACCGGCCACAGGTCGCGGCCATGGTCGATCTTGAGCTTGATATCGTTGCCGACCAGCCGGGCAAGCAGCATTCTGAGATCGGCGAGCACGTCGGTCAGGTTGAGCACCTCCGGCCGCAGCGTCTGCTTGCGCGAGAAGGCCAGCAACTGCCGCACCAGCGAGGCCGCCCGGTTGGCATTCTGCTTGATGTTCATGATGTCCGGGAATGACGGATCGGACGGCCGGTGGTTGGTCAACAGCAGGTCCGAGGCCATGATGATGGCGGTCAGCACATTGTTGAAATCATGCGCGATGCCGCCGGCGAGTTGGCCGACCGCCTGCATCTTCTGGCTCTGCGCCATCTGGCCCTCGAGGGCCTTTTGCTCAGTGGTCTCGACGGCATAGACGATGGCCGATTCCTCGGCGCCCTCGCCACCGGTACCGTCTGCGACCGCGTTGACGTAGAAGCGTATGTGACGCTCCTCATTGCCGGGCAGCACCGTATCGATCGGCTCGATGTCAGCCTGTTGCTGGCGTGCCTTTTCGAAGGCCGCGGCGAAAGCCGGCCGGTCGCGCTCGTGGATCACCGTATCCAGCCGCACACGCCGATCGACCGCGTCGCGGTCGACGACCGAGGAAAACAGCGACAGGAATGGCGCATTGGTGCGCAGGATGCGGCCGGCATGGTCGACGCCGGCTATCGCCATCGGCGTCGAGTTGAAGAACCGCGTGAAGCGTATTTCCGATGCGCGGAGGTCGGCCGAAGCGTCCTCGCCTTGCGTCCGGTTGAGCACGATGGTGCGAGTCGGGCCGTTGAGACCCTCTCGGCTGGCCGAGACACGATGCATGAAGCGCACCGGCAGCGCCTCGCCGGTCATCGTCGTCAGATCGAGGTCGATAACGGCATTGCGCGTGGTACCAGCGTCGGCCTTGACCGAACGGACCAGCGCCATGCCGTCGCCGGCGACGATCTCCGGCAGCGTGATGGCGCCGGGAGTGAAGCTGGCCAGGTCGATGCCCAGCCACTCCGCAAGGGTCGCGTTGATATAGGTGACGCGGCCTTCCTGGTCGGCCGAAAAGAAACCGGCCGGCGCATGGTCGAGGTGATCGATCGCCTTTTGCAGGTCGAGAAAGAACCGCTCCTGCTCGGCCCGTTCCTGCGAGATGTCGGCAAGCTGCCAGGCAAGCATGGGCAGCCGCTGGCCGGGAACGCTGAAGGCGCGGGCCCGAACGCGGTACCAGCGAGCGCCGGGTTCGGCGCCTGGCCGAATGGACTGCGCGAGCCGAAACTCGCCGTCGCCAGGCTGGCCGTCACGCAGGCCTGACGCCAGCCGGTATATGGTCACCGAGGCCTCGGGAACGTCTGAAAGCAAACCTTCGACGGTCTTGAGGTCGGCGGCCGACTCGGCACCCGTCATATCAGCATAGGTCCGGTTGGCGTAGATGATACGGCCTTTGGTGTCGGTGACCAGGAGACCTTGCGACATCGAATCGACGAAAGCTTTCGACAGTTCGTCGCTTGTCGAGCGCGGCGTGATGTGCACGAAGCCGATCGCAGTGGCGAATAGAAAGCCGACGCCGATCATCGCCAGCACGCCAAGCATGCCAAGCAGGAATGGATCGCCAAGGCGCTCGCGGAAAAGGCCGAAGACGATCGCTGCCCCAGTCAGGACGACGATGAAGACGATGAGCCGGGTGACCGCTCCCGGTCGCGTGTTCTGGTCGACGATAGGTACCGGATAGAAATCGCCGCGCGCTTCCTTGGCCATGTGCCCCCTGCTCGTGAATTCCGGTGTCGGTTGAATCATATTCTCAGGGTTGGGAAAAGGCCCGGCTGCAGATGTCCGCTAAAAATGACGCCGTTCGGCTCCCGGCGTTTCAAGCTGTTCACGAAGCGTGAAAGGCAACTTGCGGTGGCCTGCCGCAACAGTCTAGTGTCGCTTCTCTTCGAAAGCTGATTTTGGGGGAACCAATGCTGCAATGGCTGGATGGCGTGGCGGGTCCTGGTTATGCCGCAGCAATCCTATGGACGTTTGCAGTACTTGTCCTTCTGCTCATCATTCTTCTTATCATCAGGCTGATCCGCAGCCTGACGTTCGGGACATTCGTCGCCGGCGGCAGGAACCGCAAGACGCGGCTGGCTGTCATGGATGCCACAGCGGTCGACAGTCACCGGCGGCTGGTGCTGGTGCGCCGTGACGATATCGAGCACCTGCTCTTGATCGGTGGTCCGACCGACGTCGTCGTCGAGCGCGACATCAGGCTCTCGGCGTTGCGGCGCCCGGCATTGACCGGAGACAACGGCCACCAGCCGGCAGCAAGGTCTGCTTCGACCACAGCCGCGCCGGTGAGGCAAGCGCCACCGCAGCCGGCAAGCGTAACCGCGACCCCTGTCCGAGCCCGCCAGACGGCGACGATGCCGGCAACAATGCCGGCGCCGGCGCCGAAACCGGCATCGAACGTCACGCCGTTGCCAAGTTATGGATCCGTCAACGCCAGTGCCTCGCGGCATGCGCAGCCGCCGGCAAGACAGGACTCCCCGGCAAGATACGAGCCGCCGGCACAGCACGAGTCGATTGACGATGCGCTGATGAAGGAGCTGGAGGTTTCCCTCGACGAGCCACGCTTCAGCCAAACGCCGAGCAAGCCGGTGGCGAAGGCATCACCCTCTCTCGACGACGAGATGACGAAGCTCCTCGGCGAGTTGTCCAATCAGAAAAGATAGGCCGATAGCGAACGGCCAATGAAAATGGCCGGAAAACCGGCCATTGTGAACGCTTTACCGATGCCGCTGTTTTTCCCGGCGATTCAGTCGTCGCGGTAGACCTTCTCGCGCCGCTCATGGCGCTCCTGTGCCTCGATCGACAAGGTGGCGATCGGGCGCGCGTCGAGCCGCTTCAGCGCGATCGGCTCGCCCGTCTCCTCGCAATAACCGTAAGTGCCTTCGTCAAGGCGCTGGAGGGCCGAATCGATCTTGGAGATGAGTTTTCGCTGGCGATCGCGGGCGCGAAGTTCGATGGCGCGGTCGGTTTCTGAGGAGGCGCGATCGGCGAGGTCGGGGTGGTTGGCGTTTTCCTGCTGCAGGATTTCGAGAGTTTCGCGCGCTTCGCGCAAGATGTCGTTCTTCCAGGTGACGAGCTTCATGCGAAAGTAGGATTTCTGCCGCTCGTTCATGAACGGCTCGTCTTCGGAGGGTACGTAATCGGCGGTAACGATGTCGTTCATTCGACTCACCCAACAAACCCCAAATTTGGCGCCTATATATTCGCGGACCGAAAGCTGCACAAGGTCAATCGACGACAGTTTCACGCAATTGTTAGTCTCGGACAAAACGGCATCGGCGATGCCCTTTTTGCGAAGAATACGACCGAATCCGTACATGATTCGCTATGCTTGAGGGGCGCTTGCCATTGCGCACGGAGCTCTTCTGATGGCAAATCCTGCGGCGTGCTGACGGGTTCGGTGCCCGGCACAACGGGGATCCGGTGACCAGACTGTACCTGCTGAGGCATGCGAAGGCCGGCTGGGCGCTGCCTGGCGTGGCTGACTTCGACCGCCCGCTCGATCCATCCGGCTTCGCCGATGCCGAAGCGATGGGCGTCCTGATGCGTTCCCGCAAATACGCACCGGCCCTCACCCTTTGCTCAAGCGCCAAGCGCGCCCGCCAGACGCTGGAAAGCCTGGCTGGCCACACGGACACGGGCCGGGTGCTGTTCTGTGACACCCTCTACAGCGACGATGCCGCCGCGTACCTCACTGCCATCCGGCAGAATGGCGGGCTGGATGCCTTGCTCGTCATCGGCCACAATCCGATGATTGAGGATCTCGCCATGGCGCTCTCGGGCGACGGCGACGAGACCGCGCGGGCCATGCTGAACCACGGCTTCCCGACCTCCGCACTTGCGGTGGTCCGGTTCAACGGCAGACTTGCCGAGGCTGCGCCAGGCACCGGCTATCTCGAAGCCTTCCTGACGCCTGCCGATATCTGAGGCCATTTCAAAGCCGCGCATCAAAGCCTATATCGGATCCTGACCGGCCCGCGAGAACAGATTTGCCATCAGCGCTGACGACTTTTACCGACGAGGCGAAGATTGCCTTGGATACGTTGTCAGGCCGCGCTGCCGGGCTTTTCGCTCCGTCACTGCGTCTTGGCGTGACCGGGCTGTCCCGCGCCGGCAAGACGGTGTTCATCTCGGCCCTTGTGCACAATCTCGTCCATGGCGGACGCTTGCCGCTGTTTGAGGCACAAAAATCGGGGCGCATCGCCAGGGCTTTTCTCGAAGAGCAGCCGGACGACGCGGTCCCACGCTTCCAGTACGAGGATCACATCGCAGCTCTTGTCGACGATCGCGTCTGGCCGGATTCGACGCGTGCGATTTCCGAACTGAGGCTCACCATCGAATACGAATCGGCCTCTGGCTGGAGCCGCATGTTTTCCGCCGGCAAATTGTCGGTCGACATCGTCGATTATCCCGGCGAATGGCTGCTCGACCTGCCGCTGCTCGGCAAGTCCTACGCCGATTTTTCGCGTGAGGCCTTCGAGATGGCCGTGTTGGCGGTGCGTGTCGACCTTTCGCGGGAATGGCGGGCGCTCTCCGATCCGGTCGACCCCAACGCCGAGGCCGACGAGATGACGGCGCGCCGTCTCGCTGAGAGCTTCGCGGCCTATCTCAAGGCCTGTAAACTCGACGAGCGGGCGCTTTCGACCTTGCCGCCCGGCCGCTTCCTGATGCCCGGCGATCTTGAAGGCTCGCCCGCTCTCACCTTCGCGCCGCTGCCGAATCTGGGCGGCCGGCGCGCCCGCTCGGGATCGCTGCAGGCTATGATGGAGCGGCGCTACGAGGCTTACAAGACGCATGTCGTCAAACCGTTTTTTCGCGAACACATCACGCGTCTCGACCGCCAGATCGTGCTGATCGACGCATTGCAGGCATTGAATGCCGGCCCCGGTGCGATGGCCGATCTAGAGCGCGCGGTCACCGAAATCCTGTCCTGTTTCCGGCCCGGCCGGGGCAATTTCCTGACCGACCTGTTTTCGAGGCGTATCGACCGTATATTGGTGGCCGCGACCAAGGCCGACCATCTGCACCACGAAAGCCACGACCGGCTGCAGGCGATCGTGCGGCGGCTAGCCGACCGAGCCGTGGCGCGGGCGAATTTCACCGGCGCCGACGTCAACGTCGTCGCTATGGCTGCCATGCGCGCGACCCGGGAAGGCACGGTCAAGCAGGGCCGCGAGACTTTGCCGGTCATTATCGGCATGCCGTTGCGCGGCGAAAAAATCGATGGCGAAACCTTTGACGGAAAGACAGAAACAGCCATATTTCCCGGTGACTTGCCGGAGAAAGTTGATGCGGTGTTCGATGTTTCCGAATCGACCCGCCGGCAGAACGATGACGACCCCGCGATCCGCTTCGTGCGCTTTCGCCCGCCGAAACTCGAGCGCACCGCCGAGGGCGTCACGCTGTCGCTGCCGCATATCAGGCTCGACCGCGCGCTGCAGTTCCTGATCGGAGATCATCTCGCATGAGTGCGCCCCGCAGACCGGCGGCCTTTCGCATCGAGCCGGAGCCCCAGCAGAAGGAAGATTCGACGGCTCACCATACTGCGTCCGGGGCCGCGCCGGCGCGAAAGCCGCGTACCGTGACGGCGGATCTTGCCGTGGTCACACCGGCGGAGATCGACGTCTTCGACGAGCCTGATATCGTCGCCGCCGAACCGCCGCCGGCGATTGCGCCGCGAAAACGTTCGCTGCTTGGCAGCCTGTTCTTCGGCGCGCTGGGCGTTCTAGTTTCGCTCGCCGTCGGCCTCTGGACCGACCAGCTGATTCGCGACCTGTTCGAGCGCGCCGAGTGGCTGGGCTGGCTGGCTGCCGCTATGGCCGCGATCGCCATCCTGGCGCTTCTGATCATCCTCGTGCGCGAATTCATGGCGATTGCCCGCCTTGCCGAGGTCGAAAAGTTGCAGAAGCGGGCGCTCGATGCAATTGCCCGTGACGATCCGAAGGCCGCCCGCGCCGTGGTCGACGAGTTGTCGGTCTTTGTCTCGGCCAAGCCTGAAACCGCGGCCGGCAGGCGCTCGCTGGCCGAATTGCGCGGCGAGATCATTGACGGCGGCAATTTGGTGCGCCTGGCCGAGACCGAGATACTCGGCCCGCTCGATGCCCGCGCCAGGGTGATGATCCTCGAAGCGGCGAAGCGCGTCTCCCTGGTGACCGCGGTCAGCCCCCGCGCGCTGGTCGACGTCGCTTATGTCGTGTTCGAAGCCGGCCGGTTGATTCGCCGGCTGTCGGAACTTTATGGCGGCCGCCCCGGCACGCTTGGCTTTTTTCGCCTGGCGCGCAGCGTTCTGGCCCATCTCGCGGTCACCGGGTCGATCGCCGTCGGCGACAGTTTCGTCCAGCAGATCGTCGGCCACGGCCTTGCCGCCCGGCTCTCGGCCAAGCTCGGCGAAGGCGTCGTCAACGGCATGATGACTGCGCGCATCGGCATTGCAGCGATGGAAACCGCAAGGCCCCTGCCCTTTTACGCGGTCAGGCGGCCCGGATTGGGCGATTTCCTCTCCGCGCTGACCTCCTTTGCAGCAAAGAAAGAAAAAGAAACATCCGCTTCCGGAACGTGACTATTGCCTTGGGGTGACAAAGCATTAACCAATCTTGTCCATGGTCGGAAGCGTCCAAACCAGTCTCTTTGTTGCCGGGTGTCGTCGATGAAAAGCGTTATTCTGTCCAGCGGGCTGCCCGTGGCGCTCGCGCTTGTCGCAACCGTCGGCATTGCCGGAAAGACCTCGGCGGCGGAACCGGACAAGCAGTTCTTTCGGTCGGTCGAAGGCAAATGGGTCGGCCCCGGGGAAATCGTTGCCGGCAAATACAAGGGCACGAAATTCACCTGCAGCTTCATCGGCTCGACGCCTGACGGCAAGGTCGGCATGTCGCTCGACGGCGGCTGTCGGGTAGGCATGTTCACCCAGCAGATGTCGGCAACGATCGAACACAAGGGCCGGCAGGGCTACAAGGGTAGCTTTATGGGCGGGGCCGCCGGCTCCGGCCTCGACATTATCGGCGGCAATGTCGTCGATGCGCACAAGGTGGTTTTCACCATCAATCGCAATCAGTTGCGCGGCGTGATGCAGGCGCTTGTCCCCGACGACAATTCGATGACAGTGACCGTTGCCGTGCGCGTCGACCAGCAGCTGGTCCCGGTCATCGGCATGAAGCTGAAGCGGATCGATGCAGTCGAGGTCGGCTCCATAACTCCGAACTGAGCTTTCAGCGTGAGAAGGGCGGCGGCCAAACGGCGCCGCCCTCTTTTGATTTGCAAATAAGTGCTCAGCCTTTGATCGCGGCAATCACCTCGTCATAGGCCTTGCAGGCCGCGGCTGCTGTCGTGCCGCCCTGATACTTGGTTGTCACCGCCTGAAAGGGCCGCGACTTGATCGTCGCTCGCCCTTCACTGGCCGAAGCCGGGTCCTTAGCGCCGGATTGCTGGAACAAGCAACGCGCGGGAGCCCATTATCCTGTTCAGTGCGCCTGCAATATCGCCTTCACAACGCGCCGGATTCGCACTGTTCGATCCGCCCCGAAGCCCCTATCTTGGCCGCTTGTTGCAAGAGAGCGGAACGGCAGGCATGGCGGCAGAGGCATCAAGCGGCGATCTGATCCAGGTGGTGGCGCTGCTTGCCGCCGGCGTCGTTGCGGTGCCGATCTTCAGGCGTATCGGACTTGGCTCCATCCTCGGCTATTTGACGGCCGGCGTCGTGATCGGTCCGTTCGGGCTGCGCATTTTTTCCGAATCGGAAGCCATTCTTCATGTCGCCGAACTCGGCGTCGTCATGTTCCTGTTCATTATCGGGCTGGAGATGCAGCCGTCACGGCTATGGGGCATGCGCCGCGAGATCTTCGGGCTTGGCGCGCTGCAGGTCGGCGTCTGCGCGGTCCTGCTGACCGGCGTCGGCCTGGCGGGAGGTTTCCCGATCGCGCAATCCTTCGTCGCCGGCGCCGGTTTCGTACTCACCTCGACGGCAATCGTCATGCAATTGCTGGAAGAACGCGGCGACCTGGCCACGCCCAAGGGCCAGCGCATCGTCTCGGTCCTGCTTTTGGAAGACCTGGCCATCGTGCCGCTGCTGGCGCTGATCGCCTTCCTCGCGCCGGGCGGCGCCGACATGAGCCTGTCGGATCGGTTGACGGAGGTCGGCATCGGCCTTGCCGCGATCGTCGGGCTGGTGCTTGCAGGGCGCTATCTGCTCAATCCGTTCTTCCGTATCCTGGCGGATGCGCGCGCCCGTGAGGTGATGACCGCAGCCGCCCTTCTGGTCGTGCTCGGGTCGGCGCTCGCCATGCAGCTTTCCGGCCTGTCGATGGCGATGGGCGCCTTCCTGGCCGGCGTGCTTTTGTCGGAATCGACCTTCCGCCATCAGCTGGAGGCGGACATCGAACCGTTCCGTGGCATTCTGCTCGGACTGTTCTTCCTCGCCGTCGGCATGTCGCTCGACCTGCATGTGGTCGTCGTCAACTGGCAGCTCATTGCCATCTATGTCGTCGCCTACATGATGATGAAGGCGATCGGCATCTATATCGTCGCCCGCATTCTCAAAACCGGCCACCGGGAAGCGCTCGAGCGCGCGGTCTTCATGGCGCAAGGCGGCGAATTCGCCTTCGTCCTCTATTCCGCAGCGGCGGCTGTCGGTATCATCGATAGCCAGGCCAATGCGATGCTGACCGCCATCGTCATCATTTCCATGGTGCTGACGCCCTTAGCGATCATAGCATTGCGGTATCTGACGCCACGCGACGAGCAGTCGCTTGAAGGCGTCGATGTCGCCGAAGGCCTGACCGGCAGCGTGCTGATCATCGGCTTTGGCCGGTTCGGCCAGATCGCCAGCCAGCCGCTTTTGTTGCGCGGGATTGATGTGTCGATCATCGACAATGAGGTCGAGATGATCCAGGCGGCGGCCGATTTCGGCTTCAAGGTCTATTACGGCGACGGCACGCGGCTGGACATCCTGCGTGCCGCGGGAGCCGGGCGCGCACGCGCCGTGCTGATCTGCGTTGACAAGCCCGATGCCGCCGTGCGCATCGCCGAGCTCATCAAGGCGGAGTTTCCGTTGCTGACGGTGCTGGCGCGGGCTTTCGACCGCGGCACGGCATTGCAGCTCATTCGTGCCGGCGTCGACTATCAGCTCCGCGAGACGTTCGAATCGGCGCTTGTCTTCGGCGGCTCGACACTGGAAGCTCTCGGCGTCGATCCGGAAGAGGTCGCCGAGGTAGTCGAGGACGTCCGCCGCCGCGATGCTGCCCGTTTCGAACTTCAACAGGCAGAAGGCATCCGCGCCGGGCGGCGCTTCCTCAAAGGCAATATCGGCACCCCCATCCCGACGCCGCTCAGCACGCCACGGCGCGTGGGCCAGGCGCTCAACGAGGAGACCGCCGGCGTGCTGCAGAAATCCGAACCGGCCGATTAAACGTTGGAAAGACGCGAATGATGAACGAACTGGACGACCGCGCTGTCTCCATCACCAGATTCTGGCGCGACGCCGGGGAGGACGCGTGGTTCGAGAAGAACGACGCCTTTGATGCCGACTTCCGCACCCGGTTTCTCGATCTGCACTTTGCCGCCGCCCGCCGCGAATGCGACGGCTGGTCCGAACACGCCGAAGGGTCGCTGGCACTGATGATCCTGCTCGACCAGTTTCCGCGAAACTGCTTTCGCGCCACCGGCCACATGTACGCCACGGACCCGCTGGCGCGGCATTTCGCCGGGAAAGCGATCGCTGCCGGCCATGACCTGGCACTCGACGAAGAGCTCCGCGTTTTTCTCTATCTGCCCTATGAGCATTCGGAGGACCTCGCCGATCAGCTCAAATCGGTAGAGCTTACCGCCGCCAAAGCCCCGATCTATCTGAAATATGCGATCGAGCATCGCGATATCATCCAGCGCTTCGGCCGCTTTCCGCATCGAAACAGGATGCTTGGCCGCGAGACGACACCGGACGAACAAATGTTCCTCGACGGAGGTGGGTTCTCCGGCTGATTTCAGGCACCGATGGCGACAGCATCAGGTTTTCCACCAATCCCGGCCTGACGCCAGCCGTTCAATGCCCGATGTGTCGACGGCGGCCAGCCGCTCCGATACGCTCTTGCCGTCGACCACAAGCTCCGGCGCAATTTCTGCCAGCGGCGCCAGCACGAAGGCGCGCTCCAGCATGCGCGGATGCGGCACCTCCAGTCCGGTCTCGTGGATGATGCGGTCGCCGAACACCAGAATGTCGATATCGATCAGGCGTGGACCCCAGCGCTCCTCGCGCACCCGCTTCAGTTTTCGCTCGGCGTCGAGGCAAAGGTCGAGCAAAGCCCGTGGCGCGAGCGCGGTCGAGATTTCGGCCGCCGCGTTGAGGAAATCCGGCTGATCGAGCTTGCCCCAGGGCGGCGTGCGGTAGAGCGACGAAACGGCAACGACGCGCGTTCTCTCGTTGGCATCCAGAATGCCCAGTGCCGCAGCCATTGACTTCGCCGGATCACCGAGATTGCCGCCAAGGCTGAGATAGACGGTGTTGTTGTTGTTACTATTCTGGCCAGACAACGGTCACCTCGACATGATCGAGCACACCCGGCACCGGGGCGTTCGGCTTGCGCACGGTGATCTCGGCCTTTTTGATCTGCGGAAACCGCGCCGTCAGCGCCCTCGCCACTTCGAGCGCCAGCGCTTCGATCAGAAAGCGCCGTTCGCCGGTAATGATCTTCTCGATGACCGCAAAGGCGATGCCGTAATTGACGGTGTCCTCGATGGAATCCTCGACCAGCGCCCGCCCGGGATCCACCATGAGTGCCGCATCGACATAAAAGCGCTGGCCGAGCGTCTCTTCTTCGTCCAGCACACCGTGCCGGGCAAAGAAGGCGCAGTTCTTCATGCGGATGACATACATGGCTCAGCTTTCCCCGATCTCACGTGCCAGCATAGCATCGGCGATGGCCAGCGCATCCACGTTGATTGCGACATCGTGGACGCGAAAGAGATGCGCGCCTTTGAGCCTCAGGATGACGCTGGTGGCCGCGGTCCCGGCGCCTCTTGCGGCTGCGTCGCGGCCGGTGACGGTGCCGATAAAGCGCTTTCGCGATGTGCCGGCCATCAGTGGAAAACCCAGCGCATGAAGTTCGGAAAACCGTGCCATCAGGTCAAGATTTTCCGCTGCCGTCTCCTTGGCAAAGCCGAAGCCCGGATCGAGCACGATATGATCGTCGGCAACACCGCTCCGCCGCGCGATTTCCAGCGACTTCCTGAGGAAGAAGAGCTGATCGGCAATCACGTCGGGCAGTTTCTGCCGGTCCCGTCCCGTGTGCATGACGACAAGGCCAGCGCCGGTTTCGGCCGCGACGCGGGCAATGCCCGGTTCGCGCTGCAGGCCCCAGACGTCATTGACGATATGCGCGCCGGCTTGGACGGCAAGCCGGGCCGTATCCTCGCGATAGGTATCGACCGAGATCAGCGTTCCGCCGGCCTTCACCAGCGCCTCGATGACGGGCAGTATGCGGGTTTGTTCCTCCTTTGCGGAGACCGCAGACGCCCCGGGACGTGTCGATTCTCCGCCGATGTCGATGACGGAGGCCCCCTCCTCGACCATGCGGCGCGCCTGGGCCACTGCTTTTTCCGGCGCATCGAACAGGCCGCCGTCGGAAAAACTGTCCGGCGTGATGTTGAGGATGCCGACGACCACGGCCTTGCCGCCAAGGTCGACATGGCGTCCGTGCGCCAACTGCCATCGCCCTGTCATCATTGCCCATCAACCATGTTCGATCCCCCGGCGTGGCGGGGGATCAATTCCGTTGCGCCGAGGACGGCGGTAAAGCAAGGTGGGGAAAGAGGCAACACGATGAAACGATCCCTCCTCTGCGCCCTGATGCTCGCTCTGACCGCATTCCCGGCCGGCGCTGCAACGCTCGTCAAGACATATAGTTATTTCCCGATCGGCGGCAGGACGCTCGACGACATCGAGACCCAGCTGTCGAAACTCGGGCCTCAGGTGAAAAGCACCGGGTCGCGGCATCCGGGAGCTACCCAGATGGCGTTCACCACCCGCGTCAGCTATGCGCAAAAGCCGGGCTCGTGCTGGATTGCCGACGCTGTCGTCACCGTCAAGGTCAAGGTCATCCTTCCTGAGTGGCGCCGCCCGCGCAAAGCCGATGCCGGCGTCAGGCTGTTCTGGGATACGTTGTCCGCCGACATCAAGCGCCATGAGGAACGCCACGTCGAGATTGCCAAGAACCACGGCCGCGAACTAGAAGACGCCTTGAAGGCGAGCTACCCGGAAAAGACCTGCGAACTGGCAAAGGCCGAGGCCGCAAAAATCACTGCGGCCATGCTTGCCAAACACGACCAGGACCAGATGCGCTTCGATCGTGTCGAAAGCGCCAATTTCCAAAGCCGCATCCTGCGGCTTTTGCACTATCGCATCGAGCGCATTGAGAACGGCCGGCTCGCTCCCGGCTGAACTCCGCGTCGTCGGACAAAGCCAATTTTGCCGAAACATAGTGCCAGCTTCGGAAAACTTTCGAGCCGCTGTCGAAATCGGCCTATAGCGAACGACATATGCCAGTTCGCAGGGATCAGCCTCCGGCAACGCCAATCGGCGTACTAGATGCTTCCCAGCCCGTCGCGGACGTGCACGCAGGCATAATGGATGAACGGATATGGACCAGGCTGTCGACAAGCAAACGATGGTGGAAACCAGCGCGCCGCTGACCGAAACCGAGAAAAACGCCATCATCGGGGGCGTGCTTTTGTCGATGTTGCTGGCGGCACTCGACCAGACCATCGTCGCGCCGGCGATGCCGACGATGGCACGTCTGCTCGGGCATGCCGAATATCTGCCATGGATCGTGACCGGCTATCTTCTGACCGCGACCGCCGTGGCGCCGCTCTACGGCAAGATCTCCGATATTTATGGTCGCCGGCCGACCGTCTATGCTGCAATCCTGATCTTTCTCGCCGGCTCGCTGGTCAGCGCCACGGCCCCCAACATGCTGGTCCTGGTTGTCGGCCGGGCGATCCAGGGCGCCGGCGGCGGCGGTCTGTTCGCCCTGACGCAGACCGTGATCGGCGACCTCGTGCCGCCGCGCGAGAGGGCCCGATACGCCGCCTGGATCTCGGGCACATGGGCCGTCGCCAGCATCGCCGGGCCGCTGCTCGGCGGCACCTTCGCCGAACATCTGCATTGGTCGCTGATCTTCTGGATCAACATTCCGCTCGGCCTGCTGGCCATGGCGATCATCAACAACCCGCTCAAGAAGCTGCCGATCGCGGCAAAACATCACCGCATCGACGGCGTCGGCGCGCTGCTTCTGGTCGCGGCCACCTCGCTGCTGCTGCTTGCCTTGAACTGGGGCGGCAGCGAGTATCCGTGGCTGTCGCCTGAAATCCTTGGACTGCTCGCCTGCTCGGCGGTGTTCTGGAGCGCGTTCGCGCTACGGCTCATGCGCGCGGTCGAACCGCTGATCTCGCTCGAAGTGCTCGGCAATCCGATCGTTCTCGCTGGCACATTGTCGATGTTCCTGCTGCAGGCCGCCAATGTCGGCTTGTCGGTCTATCTGCCGGTCTACCTGCAATCGGTCGTCGGCCTGTCGGCCAGTCAATCGGGCACCGCGCTGCTTGGGCTGATGCTCGGCACGGTGGCCGGTGCGACCTTCAGCGCGCGAATGATCCCGCGCTTTTTCCACTATAAGCGCATTGCCATGATCGGAACTGTTTTCTCGATCCTGTGCCTCGGCGTGCTCAGCCTGGTCGCCGGGCATGCCTCACTGTTGCTCGTCGAGGTGTTGACGACCTGCGTAGGCCTGGGCACAGGCACGACCTTTCCGGCTGCCACCGTCTCGGTCCAGAACGCCGTCGATCGCATGCACCTTGGCGTGGCGACCGGCGTTCTCACCTTCCTCCGCTCGCTGGGCAGTGCGCTCGGCGTCGCCATGCTTGGTGCCGTCGCCCTTGGTTACGGCCTGCCGCTGGCCAGCGAAGGCACGCAGCCGGCCGGCCATATCGCCTCGGCCATGCCGTTCGTGATGATCTTTCTTGCCGCGGCCGCGATCTTGCTGTTGTCGCTCATCACGCTCTGGCTGATGCCGGAGAAAACGCTTCGCGGCCATGCCGAAGCTGTGGCTCCAGCCCTGGCGGAGTAGACCGGCTCGACGAAAATATGGCGAGGTTCAGTCGACCACGCCGAGCTTCTTGTGCAGACTGGTTGACGAGGTCGTATACTGAAAAACGATGCGCTCGCCGGGGCTGACGATGCGCTTGGCCGCTTGCGCCATCAAGGCGACCTCATGGAAGCCCGACAGGATCAGCTTCAGCTTGCCGGGGTACCAGTTGATGTCGCCGACGGCGAAGATGCCGGGAACCGACGTCTGGAATTTTTCGGTGTCGACCGGGATCAGGTTCTCGTGGAGGTTGAGCCCCCATTCGGCGATTGGGCCGAGCTTCATCGTCAGGCCGAAGAACGGCAGCATCCGCGTGCAGGGCACTTCGACATCGCCCTCCGGCCCCTTGATCGTGGCCGAGACTAGCTGGCCGTCGCTGCCGGTCAGGCCAGTCACCTGTCCAACCTGGAATTCCAGCTGCTTCATCTCCTGCATGGCATACATCTTGTTGACACTGTCGGGCGCTGCGCGGAATTCGGGCCGCCGGTGCACCAGCGTCACGCTCTTGGCGACCGGCTGCAGGTTCAGCGTCCAATCGAGCGCCGAATCGCCGCCGCCGACGATGACGAGGTCATGGCCGCGAAAGTCCTCCATCCGGCGCACCGAGTAGAACACGCTCTTGCCTTCATAGGGTTCGATGCCTGGAATCGGCGGCCGCTTCGGCTGGAACGAACCGCCGCCGGCGGCAATCACCACAATTTTGGCTTCGAACACCTCGTTTTCGTCGGTAATGACGCGGAAGCTGCCGTCGTCCAGCCTTTCCAGGCTCGAAACCATGCGGCTATAGGTGAATTCGGGCTTGAACGGCGCGATCTGCTCAAGCAGCTTGTCGACCAGGCCTTGCGCCGAGATCGAGGGCCAGCCCGGAATGTCGTAGATCGGCTTTTCCGGGTAGAGTTCGGCGCATTGCCCGCCGGGCCGGTCGAGTATGTCGATCAGATGGCACTTCAGGTCGAAGAGGCCGAGCTCGAATACGGCAAACAGGCCGACAGGCCCTGCCCCGACAATGAGTACGTCCGTCTTGGTGATAGCGGTCATGAAGCATGCGCCTTTATGGGAAAACGGCGCGACACTGCATGACCATTGGTCCGCTGCCAAGCGGCAGCCGCAAAAATCGGCTTCAGCCCTGGCGGGCCGGCACGCGCACGACCAGCCCGTCGAGAGCGTCGCGCACCTTGATCTGGCATGACAGCCGCGAGTTCGGCTGGACCTCGTAGGCGAAATCCAGCATGTCCTCTTCCATGGCTTCCGGCTCGCCGACCTCCGCCGTCCAGGCTTCGTCGACATAAACATGGCAGGTCGCGCAGGCGCAGGCGCCGCCGCATTCCGCTTCTATTCCCGGCACCGCATTGCGGATCGCATTTTCCATAACGGTCGAGCCGTTTTCGGCATCCACGTCAAAATGCGTGCCGTCATGGGCGATGAAGGTCAGCTTGGTCATTTGTCACCTGAAGGGAGTCTGAGCCGACATAATCACTCTGCCGGACAAGTCAACTGCGGCGCCAAAGCGCCGCTGTGTGGCGTTTTGGGAATAAGCGCTATCGGCTGATGGCGGCGACGAAGTCGCGCACTTCTTCGATCAGCGAGCCAAGCCGCTTCAGCGTGCTGGCGTCTTCGGGCCGGCATTCGATCGCGCTGGCGCAATCGGCAATGGCGAAGGCGCCGACCCCGCGCGCCGAGCCTTTGAGCCCATGTGCCAATAGCAGCCGCTGCCTGACATCCGCATCGACAATCTTGTCGCGCACCGACAGCGCCTGCTGCACGAACAGAGCCAGCACCTCCTGCTCGAGGCTCCGATCGCCCATCGTCTGGCGTGCAAGATGCGCCAGGTCGATCGGCCGCGCCCCGGCTGTCCCAGACACGTCGCCGCCGGGCATCGAGAAGGCAATGCCGTTTTCGCCACGTATCACTTTGAGACTCCGTTCTTCGACCGCCGCAAAAACTAGGCGTATCCGGTGGACAACGGGTTAATGATTGGCCCGGAAAAATGTCGCGATAACGGCGCCGGAATCACGGCTGTGTTAACCTTATATTTAAAGTTTTACGTATCGGGCGGAATGCATGTTTTCTTTACCCGGCTGTGTCATTACGATACGACAGGTCCATTTTCAGCCTCCTGCGCGGGACACGCTAGGCAGAATCAATAAGCACAACCATAAGTCCCGCGGCAGCTTGTACAGGGTAGCGAAGGCATGGCGAAGAAACCAACGACGACAAGAACGCTCGACAGCGACGTAGCCAGGGAACTTGAAAAGGCACTTGATATCGATCTGAGCGGCGATGCCGGCGGCGACTTCGACATGGCTGCATCCATGGAAGATCTCGAAGCGCAAATATCGCAAGCCGCCGACGAGCTGGCGCGCGAAGGTCGCAGCCAGAACGAAGCGCCTGCCCCGGACCAGACCCAGAACGCGGCACCTGCCGCCAATCAAGGCCAGATCGCAAATCCCGCGCCAAAGACCAAGCCGGCTGAGTTGCGTCCTGTCGCAACGCGCAATGGCTCCCAGCCGGCAGCTTTCTCGCCGGCCAACGACGATCGTCAAAAAGACTATAAGACGCTCCTGCACACCCTCAATCGCCGCGCCTCGAACACGATCTACTGGGTCGTGGCTTTCGTTTCGCTGGCCTGGATCGCCGGCGCTGGCGGCCTTGCGAACCTGTTGTTCGGACCTGGCATCTGGAACATCCGCACCTTCGATCAGTTTTTCGCCCGTCCGGAGCTGATCGGCCTGGCGGTCGCGGCAATAGTGCCCGTCATCCTGTTCTGGGCATTCGCAGTGATGATTCGCCGCGCTCAGGAGATGCGCCTTGCCGCGCAGTCGATGACCGAGGTGGCCTTCCGTCTGGCCGAGCCGGAAAATCTTGCCCAGGATCGCGTCATGATGATCGGCCAAGCGGTTCGCCGCGAGGTGGCAGCCATGGGCGAAGGCATCGAACGCACGCTTGCGCGTGCCGTCGAGCTCGAAACGCTGGTCCACAGCGAGGTGAACCAGATCGAGCGCTCCTATTCAGAGAACGAGTCCCGCATCCGCTCGCTGGTCGACGGGCTGGGCAGCGAGCGCGAAGCGGTCGTCACCCATGCCGAGCGCGTGCGCGCCTCGATCACCGGCGCCCACGAGACACTGAAAGACGAGATCAACGCCGCCAGCGATATCATTCGCGACAGCATTCTCAACGCCTCGACCAAGCTGTCGATGACGATCAACGAATCCGGCGACACGCTGATCGACAGGATCAACGGAAGCTCGATGTCGATCTTCGATTCGGTGGAAGGCCGGCTCGAATCGATCACCGATCGGCTGTCGACGTCGGGCGAGGCCTTCGCCAGCCTGCTCGACACCCGGATCGCCAAGCTGACGGACACCACCGACGGCCTGACGCGGTCACTGACCGACCTGCTCGACGACCGCACGAGCGGCATGGTGTCGCTGCTCGGCGGTGCCGCTCGCACACTCAATTCGGAATTCGAAGCCAGTCTCAACGGCATCGAGCGGACGCTTGCTGAACGTGGCCAGGCGCTGATCAGCGAGTTCCAGACCCGCGCCGAGGCGCTCGACACCGGCACGCAGAAGCTCAACGCCGCGCTGGAGGCTCGCGCACGCCAGATCAACGAGACGCTGGTCGAGCGCGCGCGCGAAATCGCCCACACCTTCCAGGATAGCAAGGAGACGCTGTCGGCGATGATCGATCAGGGCAAGACCCAGATCGGCGCCGACATGGCCGATATCATTTCATCGACCTCGACCATGCTTGAAGCCCGCGCCGGCGATTTCGCCGGGCGCATGGAAGCGGCGCGCCATGTCGTATCGCGTTCGTTCGATACGGACATCGAGCGGCTTGCCGATGCTCGCGCCGGCATCGAGGAAGCCGTCGAGAACCACAGCCGCAAGCTTTCCGAAAGCCGCGACCGGATGGCGGCGGCAATGCAGGCCGATCTGGCGAAGTTCGCCGAAGGTCGCGCCGAAATCGACGCAGCGGTGGCTAACCAGGTGCAGAAGCTAGCCGAAGGCCGCGGCCTGATCTCGCGCGCCCTTGAAGAGGATCTGCGCAAGGTCAATGAATCGCGCGCAGCGATCGACGCTTCGCTGGGCAGCCATCTCGAAAGCCTTGAAGAGGGTCGCAACAGGCTTGCCCAGGCCTTGAACGAAGACTCTGGAAAACTCGTGCAAGCCCGCACGATAATTGATGAAATGGTTGCCGGGCATGTCGGCAAGCTCGCCGAAGGCCGCAGCATCCTTTCGCGCGCGCTCGAGGCCGACCTCGGCAAACTGGCAGAGAGTCGCGCCAGCATCGACGGCCTCGTCGCCGGTCAGGTCGAAAAGATCGCCGAGGGCCGCGCCATACTCGCCAGTGCGCTGGAAGCCGACATTGCCGGCATCAATGGCCTCATCGAGGCCCATTCGGCGAAATTGGCGCAAGACCGCAGCGGGCTTTCCCAGTCACTCGATAACGACCTGTCCGACATCAGGAGCCTGATCGCCGATCATTCGGGCAGGCTCGCCGATGATCGCAGCCTGCTTTCGAAGACGCTTGAAGACGATCTTGCCAAGCTGGCCGAAAGCCGGTCGAGCATCGACGGGCTGGTTGCCGGCCAGGTCGAGAAGCTGGCCGAAGGCCGCGACATCCTCAAGCGCGCGCTGGAATCGGACCTGAACGCTATCAAGGGCGTCATCGCCGGCCAGTCCGAAAAGCTGGCGGAAGACCGTGGCCAGTTGTCGCGGGCACTGGAGAGCGACCTGCAGGCCGTGCGGGGCGTTGTCTCCGATCACATGAACAAGCTCGCCGAAGACCGTTCGACCCTTTCGAAGGCGCTCGAAGACGATCTCGCCAAGTTGGCCGAAAGCCGCTCGAGCATCGATGTGATGGTTGCCGGCCAGGTCGAAAAGCTGGCAGAGGGCCGCGACATCCTCAAGCGTGCGCTCGAAGCCGATCTGAGCACCGTCAAGGGCGTCATCGCCAGCCATTCCGAAAAGCTGGCGGAAGACCGTGGTCAGCTGTCGCGGGCACTGGAGACCGATCTCGAGACCGTGCGGGGCGTCGTCTCCGAACATATGAACAAGCTTGCCGAAGACCGTTCGGCCCTGTCGAAAGCGCTCGAGGACGATCTTGCCAGGCTGGCAGAGAGCCGTTCGAGCATCGACGGGCTGGTCGCCGGCCAGGTCGAGAAGCTGGCTGAGGGTCGCGACATCCTCAAGCGCGCCTTGGAAGACGATCTTGCCAAGCTGGCCGAAAGCCGCTCGAGCATCGACGGACTGGTTTCCGGCCAGGTCGAGAAACTGGCCGAAGGCCGCGATATCCTCAAGCGCGCCTTGGAGGCCGATCTCAACACGATCAGGGGCGCCATCGCCGATCAGTCGCAGCTATTGACCGATAATCGCGCGCAGTTTTCGCGTGCGCTGGAAGCCGATCTCGGCAACGTCAACAGCCTTGTCGCAACCCACGCAGAGAAGCTCGTCCAGGACCGCTCGACCCTGTCGAAGGCGCTCGAGGACGATCTCGCCAAGCTGGCCGAAAGCCGCTCGAGCATCGATGGGCTGGTCGCCGGCCAGGTCGAGAAACTGGCGGAAGGCCGCGACATCCTCAGGCGCGCGTTGGAAGCCGACCTGGAGAGGCTTGCAATGAGCCGCAGCGAGGTCGACGAGATTGTCGCCGGTCATGTCGGCAAGCTGAGCGAGGGCCGCGACATGCTGACCCGCGCACTGCAGGACGATCTCTCCAGGCTCGCCGAAACGCGCAAGGATGTCGACCGTTCGCTGTCCGGCCATATCGATCAGATCGCCGCCAGGAGCACCGACATCTCTGATGCGATCGCTGCGGACGTAGAAAAGATCGAGCAGGCGTTCAGCCGGCAGACAGGCATCATTGAAGAGCGCGCCAGCACAATGGAGCGGGCGCTGTCGACGGGTGTCGACAATGTGCGTAGTGTGCTCGAAAGAAGCGCGGTCTTCGTCGCCGGCGCGCTGCGCGAGAAGGTCATGGAAGTTACCAGCGCGCTGCATGAGCAGGCGGGCGCGGCATTCAGCGATGCCGACCGCAAGATCGCCGAGCGCGCCGAGCAGACCTCGGCCGCCCTGCTCGCCAGGGCGGAGGACATCGCCCGCACCTTTGAAGAGGCGGATCGTCGCCTCGCCGCCCGCGCCGAGGATACGTCGAGCGCACTGATTGCCCGCGTCGACGACACGTCGAACAGCTTGCTCGCGCGTGCCCAGGAAACGGCCGATCAGCTGGCAGCCAGAGCAAGTGAGATTGCCGGCACCTTCGACGCGGCGGACCACAGGCTGGTCTCTCGCGCCATCGAAACGGCCCAGTCGCTGGCGGCACGTGCCGGCGACATCCTGCGCAATTTCGAAACAGCCGACGAGCGGCTGGGCGTGCGCATCGGCGAATCCGCCGAAGCGCTCGCGGCACGTGCGTCGGATCTCGGCCGCATTTTCGATGCCGCCGACCAGCAACTTATTTCGCGCATTGCCGAGGGCTCCGAAGCACTTTCGGCCCGTGCGTCCGAGATCGGCCGCATCTTCGAGGAGGCCGATCATCGCCTGGTGTCCCGTATCGCTGACAGCAGCACCGCAATCGGCGAACATGCCGACACCATTGTCGGTGCCTTCACCAGCACCGAGCAGCGGGTTGCCGAACGCGCCAGGCAGACTGGCCAGGAACTCGCAGTCCATGCCCGTGAAATCGAGCAACTGCTTGCCGGTGCCGACGAACGCCTGGCATCGAGTGCTGCCGCCACTGCGGCCCGCGTCGAGGAGCAGGTCGCCAGCGTCGAGAACCGCCTCGCTTACTCCGCCGAGACAATGGGCCAAAAGCTCAACGAACAAGTCTCGGGTGCCGAAGCGCAACTGGTCTCGCGTGCCAACACCATCGCCGAAACCTTCACCGCGGTCGGCCAGCATATCGGCCAGAGCACCAATGACGCTGCAAAGACCATCGGTGCCAATACTCGCGAGCTCAGTACGATGCTTGCGGCCCGTTCGGCCGAAATATCGAAAATCCTGGACGAGACGGCGCGGCCTCTGGTCGAGCGCTTCGCCCAGGGCGGCTCCGAGCTGCAAAAGAGCATGGAAGAGGTCACCGAACGTGCGACCGAGAAGCTGCGCAATCAAAACGCCGCCCTCGTCGACGCCATCGCCAGCCGCACGGCCGAAACCCTGTCGGCCGTCGAAGGCGCGCGCTCGACGCTTGCCGACAGCGTTGCCGACCTCATCGGCCGCATGACCACCTCCAGCTCGCAGCTCGGTCAATTGATCGAGCAGGCTGCGACCAATCTCGGCCAGGTCGACGAACGCCTGACCGGGAGCACGCAAAGCTTCGCGGCGACCACGGAAAAGACCGCGCAGACCTTCGCCAGTTCGGCGCGTCTGGTCGATTCGAACACGACGCGGCTCACCGAGCTGTCGTCGTCGACCTTACGCGAGGTTGCTTCAATCGCCACCAAGTTCGACGAGCACAGCCGGTTGCTTTCCAGTGCCTCGGACCTGTTGAGCTCGGCCCAGAGCAATCTTGAGCACACGCTCGAAAGGCAATCGTCGCTGGAGGACCTCGCCGTCGGCCTTGTCAAGAAGTCGGAAGATCTCGAAAGGGTCATGCGCTCGTTCGAGAATTTGGTCGGCCAGACGCTGCAGAACGCCGAGGGCAAGACGCTGGAATCCGCCGACAAGATCCGTACCGCGATTTCCGAAGTGGTCGATTCGGCAACCAAGCGCTTTGCCGATGCGACCGAGGAGATGCGGCGTACCGCCGGCTCGATCAAGAGCGAGCTCGACCTCACCCGGGCCGAGCTTAAGAAAGGCGTCATCGAGATGCCGGAAGAGGCAAAGGAATCAACCACGGCTATCCGCCGTGCCGTTTCAGAGCAGATCAACGCGCTGAAGGAACTTTCTGAAATCGTTGCGAAATCTGGCCGCAGCGCCGACAGTTCGGAACAGCGCAACCTGCGTCCGGCGCCGCAAGCGCCTGCCGCACGCCCCGCCGAACCGCCACGTCGCCCGGCTCCGGCTCCCGAACAGCGCCGTGCACCGCAGGCGCCTTCGGGCGAGACGGCGCTGCGCGGCACGCTCGACCTCGAACGTCCCGCAGACCAAGCGCCGCGCCAGCGCGACCCCAACGGCCGCACGCCGCAGGGCGGTTGGGTGCGTGACCTCCTGACCGGTGCATCGCGCGAAGACGACGCCAAGCCGGCAGCGCCTGCCGAAGCGCCGCGCCCGGCTCCCGCTGCGCGTTCGCCGCTTCATGTCGTGGAATCGCTGAACTCGCTCTCGGTCGATATCGCACGCGCCATCGATCACGACGCCTCGATCGAGTTGTGGAACCGCTACCGGCGCGGCGAGCGCGACGTCTTCACGCGCCGACTTTACACGCTGAAGGGCCAACAGACGTTCGACGAGATCCGCCGCAAATATCAGTCAGAGGCGGAGTTCCGCGCTGCTGTCGATCGTTACTGCGACGATTTCGAAAAGCTGCTCAAGGACGTGTCGCGCAACGACCGCGACAACATCATGGCGCAGACCTACCTGACGTCGGACACCGGCAAGGTCTACACCATGCTTGCCCATGCCAGCGGCCGTCTGCACTAAGCGGCGGGACAGGAAAACAGAAAGTGCACTCTGCCCTTTCTGCTTAGACCCGATACTGAAAAAGATAGTCCGCAAATCTCCTGATTTGGTCGGATGTTTGCGCCCAGAGCAGAGGCCGGTATCTCGTGGCAATGCAGACAATTCGCGGTGATCTGCTTCAGCTTGCGCTCGACGGAACGTTCGATGTCATTGTGCATGGATGCAACTGCCAGTGCCAGATGGGCAAAGGAATTGCTCTTTCCATAAAGCAGCGTTTTCCCGAAGCATATGCTGCGGATTGCGCGACATTGAAGGGTGACCCAGCCAAGCTGGGAAGCATATCCGTTGCCGAAATCAAGCGAGGCAGCCGCATTTTCCATGTTGTCAACGGCTACACTCAGTTCCATTGGCAGGGCAAAGGCGTGAAAGCCGACTACCAGGCAATTCGAAAAGTCATGCAGGCCGTCAAAGGTAAATTCGCGGGCAAAAGAATCGGCTACCCGAAAATTGGCGCAGGGCTGGCTGGAGGTGATTGGGAAACCATAGCCTCAATCATCAACGATGAACTCGCGGGCGAAGATCATACGCTTGTCGAATACGCTCCGTGAGCTGCTTCGGTCTCCAGCCGCCTCACAGCAGCTAGCCCGGTTCAGATCACGGTGTCCGTCCAGCGGACGATTTGCCCGGCCGCATCGCCGAACGCGGCATCGAGCGCGCCGACATAGGCCTGGTTGCCATTGCCCGAAACGGGCGCGATGGCGCTAAACGTCTTCGAAGCGCGCACTTCACCGTTGCGGTCATTCAACAGGCGCACGAACAGCTCGACCTCGGCATGTTCGCCGCCATCGACACGCACCTCGAACGAGCGGATCTCGACGATCACCTGATAGTCGATCGCCAGCCCCTCGCCTGGCTTGCCGACGCCGGTGAAGCTGCCCGAGCGCTGGAACGTCTCTGCCAGCCGCGCCTGTACGATCATCGGCAGCCGGTCGGCCCATTGCGCGCCCTTGAGATACTGGATCGATCGCGGCGATGGCTTAATGACGATGTTCTGGCTGTCCAGCGCCTTGAGCGCCGATGGCTGAGCGATGAGTATCTGGCGACGGCTGTGGGCACGCGCTTCCAGCGACGGCGCCGAAAGCTCAAACGTATCCAGCGGCGCCGGCTTGCCGCCCAGCGCCGCGCAGCCGGCGAGCGAAAGCGCCAGCAGTGCCGCTCCGGTCTTGAACCCACTCGATCTGACGCTGCCTGAACTGATCGATTTCAAACGCGATCCCCCCCGGATCGTGGAAACAACGCGCATCCGCAAGCTATGTTCTTGCGGTGGGCGCAGGCCGAAGTCAACGGCGCACCCTGCCGTCGAACTGCCGGACCTCACCCTCGCCGCCGGACAGGATCCGCTGTGGATTGCGGCTGAGGTCGGTCACCGCCTCTTCGATGCGGTTGATCGAACGACGGCTGTCCTGGACCAGCGATTCGACGTTTTGCAGCCCCTGTCCCGAGAACCGCGCCAGATTGTCGGTGATGGTGCCGAGGCGGGCGTTCAGCGTGTCGGCGACCTGCTTGAACGATTTGAGCGTCGCCCTCGCATCGGCCATGACGCCGTCGGCCTGACCGGAGCCGAGCAGTTTGTCGACCTTGGCAAGGATACCGTCGACTCGCACCGAGGCATCGTTGAGGCGTCCTGCGAGCTGGTGCGCGTCTTTGATGGTTTCATCGATGTCGTCGGCTCGGTTTGCGAACTTGTTGGTCACCTTGGCGATGTCGGCGGCAGCCTCGTTGGCGTTTTCGCTGGCCTTCTGGATATTGGCCAGCGCGGTGCGAACCTCAGCCGGATCGATGCCGTCGAGAACGCCGTCGACCTTGGCCAGCGTGCCTTGCGTCTTCTGGGCGAAGTCGTTGATCGAGCCGACCGCGGTGTCCACGTTCTTGATGACCGTGTCGAACTGCTTGCTGGTTTCCTTCAGGTTGGAAGTGACTGTGTCGACATTGGCGACGATGCTCTTGATCTGGTCCTTGTCGACGGCGTTGAGTAGCCCTTCCGCCGCCTTCAGGGTGCCGTCGAGCTTGCCCGAAACACCCTTCAGTTCGTCCGCCAGCGAGCTGACGCTGGCCAGGAACTTGTCGACGCCGTCCGCATTCCTGGCCAGTGCATCGGAGAAGGTCTGGACATTGTTGACGGTTTGCGTCAGCGGCCCGCGAACATCCTTGGTGAAGCCTTCGAGCTCCGAAAGGACCTTGTCGGCGCGGGTGAAGATGTTCTGCGCCGTCTGCAAAAGGTTGGTGACCGCCGACGGATTGGCGACGATCTCGGCGACCTTGCCCTCCGCTTCCGCCTGGTCGAGAAGGTTCACTTCCTTGGGGTCGGCGCCCTTCAATTCGATACTGGCCTGGCCGGCGAGGCTGACGATCCCGATATCGGCCTGCGTCGACTTGGTGATCGGCGTATTCCGGCCGATCTCGGTGTCGGCGATGGCGGCGGTCGGATTGTTGAGGTCGATATAGACACGCTTGACCTCACCGACCCTGACGCCGTTGAACAGCACGAAGCTGCCGCGGCCAAGGCCGGAAGCCGAGCCCGGGATGCGCACGCGCAGCATCGCCGTCTCACCCCTGTCGCCGATCGCGGCCGTCCAATAGACGAAAGCGAAAGCCGCGAGGATCGCGGCCAGCGTGAAAATGCCGACAATGACGTAGTTGGCCCTGGTTTCCATTGCTCACTTATGGCTATGCGCGCGCCGCAAGATCAAGTTGCCGGGCGCGTTTTCCGCGGAAATAGGATTTTACCCAGGGTTCCTCGCTCCTGAGCATGTCGTCGATCGTGCCCTCGACCAGCACTTTCTTGTTGCCGAGCACCGCCACGCGGTCGCACGCCGTAAACAGCGTGTCGAGATCGTGCGTGACCATATACACGGTCAAATCCATCGTATCGCGCAGCTTGACGACCAATTCGTCGAACTCAGCCGCGCTGATCGGATCGAGCCCGGACGTCGGTTCGTCGAGAAAAACGATGTCCGGGTCGAGTGCCAGGGCGCGCGCCAGCGCAGCACGCTTGATCATGCCGCCCGAGAGCTCGGAGGGGAATTTCTGCGCCGCATCCGGCGGCAATCCGACCAGCTCGACCTTGAGCATGGCAAGTTCGTCCATCAGCTTCTTCGGCAAATCGAGATATTCGCGCATCGGCACCTGAACGTTTTCGAGGACCGTCAGCGCCGAAAAAAGGGCGCCATGCTGGAACAGCACGCCAAGCCGCATGTCGATGCGAAGGCGCTCCCTTTCGGTTGCCTTCTCGACGTCGACGCCGAACAGTTTGATTGTTCCCGATTGCTTGCGCGTCAAGCCAAGGATGGTGCGCAAGAGAACAGATTTGCCGGCACCGGAGGCACCGACGAAGCCGAGAATCTCCCCGCGCCAGATATCGAGCGACAGTTTGTCGAGAACGACCTGATCGGCGAACGACACCGTGACGTCGTGCGCCGACAGCACGATCTCGTCTTCTTTGGCTTTCGCCGCCACCTTGGTCGTGTTTGTGCCCGGCAGCGCCATCTCAGAACTCGATCGCTGCATAGAACATGGCGAAAAGCCCGTCGAGGATAATGACCACGAAGATCGACTTCACCACGGAGGCGGTCACATGCTGGCCAAGCGATTCGGCGCTGCCGCCAACCTTCATGCCCTCGACCGAGGCAATTATGCCGATGATCATGGCCATGAACGGCGCCTTGATCAGGCCGGCAAAGATGGTGCTGAGGTCGATTGCGACACGCAGCCGGTCGATGAACGCTGCCGGTGCAATATCGGAGTAGAGCCATGCTGCCAAAATGCCGCCGCCCAGTGCGGCAAAGTTGGCGATGATCGTCAGGCAAGGCAACGCGACGACCAGCGCGACGAGCCGCGGAAACACCAGCACGCCGATTGGATTAAGGCCGATCACCTTCAGCGCATCGACCTCCTCGCGCATCTTCATCGAGCCGATCTCGGCGGTGATCGCGCTACCGGAGCGGCCGGCGATCATGATCGCCGTCATCAAAACGCCGAGCTCGCGCAGGATCAGCACGCCGACCAGGTCGACGACGAAGATGTCGGCGCCGAAATAGCTGAGCTGATAAGCGCCTTGCTGGGCGACGATCGCACCGACGATGGCCGACATCAGCACGACTACCGGTATGGCGCCGACACCCATGCGATCGATCTGGTTGAAGATTGCCGCCATGTTGACGGCATGGCCACGGCCAAGCTTCATCTGCGAGCCGCGTATCGTGGCGCCGAGGATATTCATTGCGGCCAGGAAATCGTCGCGCATCTCATAAACGCGCCGGCCAACCGCCTCGAGCCCGCGAATGATGAAGTTGGGCGGCTTTGCCGGACCTGATTCGGGCTCGCGACGAACGGCGTCCCCGACGGCGCCAAGCAGGATCGAGGCTATCTCGCTTTGCCCCTGCATCGTGATCTCGACGCCCTTCTTTTCGAAGCTGCTGACCAGGCGGTCGATCAGCCACGCCCCGGCTGTGTCCATCTTCTCGATTTGTGAAAGGTCGAGCGCCAGCGTCTTGAAGCCGCTGCGCTTCTCGATCTTGCGCATCTCGGCATCGACCAGCGCCACGGTACGTGTCGTCCAGGTTCCCGAGAAAGCGCAGCCGAGAACGTCGCCCTCCTCGCCGATCGCGATGCGCGGCTGGTGGTCGGGCTCCTTGGCAGGGCCGCTTGCGTCGCGTTTGCGGATGGTCAACATGGCGTCCTGTTTAGCCTGACGGGGCCGACCTGTCGATTTGCCGACATCCTCCTTGTTGCACAGCCGGAGCAGAAAAATATGGCGCGTGTCATTTCGGTCGAGGCCGAGCGCTTTCCGATAGCCGGGACCTTTACCATTTCGCGCGGCTCGAAGACCGAAGCGGAGGTGATTTCCTGCGCTATCACCGAAAACGGCCGTACAGGACGCGGCGAATGCGTCCCTTACAAGCGCTATGGCGAAACCATGGAGGGTGTGCGCGACGCGATCGAGGCGATGCGCAGCGAGATCGCGCACGGCATCAGCCGCATCGCCCTGCTCGATGCCATGCCTGCCGGCGCGGCACGCAACGCCATCGATTGCGCGCTCTGGGACCTGGAAGCGAAGATCAGCGGAACACCGGTGGCGCATACGATACGAACCGTTCCGTTACGACCGCTCGAGACTGCGTATACATTGTCGCTCGCCGAGCCGGAGGCGATGGCGGCGCAGGCCCGCGCCAACGCCCAGCGCCCGCTACTCAAGGTCAAGATCGGCGGCGACAACGACATCGCGCGCATCCGTGCAGTGACGGCGGCAGCACCCGACAGCCGAATCATTCTCGACGCCAACGAGGGCTGGAATAACGACAACATCGTCGCAAACCTCGCCTTTGCCGCCGAGCACGGTATCGCCTTGATCGAACAGCCGCTGCCGGCGGGACATGACAGTATTCTTCGCCACATCGCGCATCCGGTACCGATCTGTGCCGACGAAAGCGTGCACGAGGCGAAGGACCTTGAAGCACTTGTCGGCCTTTACGACGCCGTCAACATCAAGCTCGACAAATCGGGTGGCCTGACCGCTGCACTCGTGCTTCGCGACCGCGCCCGCGAACTGGCTCTTGGTGTCATGGTCGGCTGTATGGTCGGCACATCGCTTGCGATGGCGCCGGCCGTGCTGTTGGCGCAGGATGCCGATTTCGTCGATCTCGACGGTCCGCTGCTGCTGGCCCGCGACCGCGTTCCCGGTCTCGTCTACCAAGGTTCGCTGGTGTCACCGCCCGAGCGGGCGCTGTGGGGCTGAACGCGCGGCAAGCCCGATCAGAGCCAGGCCCGTCAGAGCGATCGGGATCATCGCAAAGAAGCCATTCGCGCCGAAGCGGTCGTAAAGAGGACCGGAAATCAGCGTCGCCGCCGCCATGAAGAAGCCATTGGAGAAGTAGGCGATGCCTTGCGCCGCCCCGGTGCGTTCTTCCGCGACCGTCTCACCGATCATCTTTTGCAGGCCGATCAGCACCAGCGCCACCGAAACCGCGTGCAGCGTCTGGATCGCGAAAAACCCGCCAACGCCAAGCCCAAGCGGCCAGATCAGCGGAAAGGCGAACCAGCGCACGATCGCGCCGATCCCGGCAATCAGCATGATTGAGACGACCGAGAAGGAGGCGAAAGCGCGGGTGAAAACGACGAACATGCATATCTCGGCGACGACGCCCCACCCCCACAGAAGCCCGACAACCGAATCGCTGATGCCGATCGACTTCCAGTAGATCGACACGAAACCGTAGAGAAATGCGTGGCTGGCGGTGATGACGCCGACGCCTGTCGAAAAATAGAGGAAGTACCGGTTGAGGAGTTTCGGTGCCGATTGCTGGATATCGGCGGCCGAAAGCGGCGAGGCGCGGCGTGGACGGCCGAGGCGCGGCGCAATCAGTCCGGCGGCTAGCGCGGCAAACAGCGCCGCGAAGATGATCACCGGGACAGCCTGGGCACCGCTCGCCGACAGGATGAAACCGCCGGCGAGATTGGCGCAGAGATAGGAGATCGAGCCCCATTTGCGCATGCTTGCGTAATTCGAGCCGAAGCGGCGAACACCTGAAAGGGCGAGCGAATCGGCAATCGGCGAATGCGGCGTCCAGACGACCGTCAGGGCCAACGACACGGCAAGTACCGTTGCGTAGGTCGGCGGCAGGAGGTAGCCGGCGGACAGGATCAGCGATGCGGCGACCAGCGCAACATAGACATTGGCGCGGTCGCTCGCTTTGTCTGCCAGCGCCGTAAGAAAAGGCGTCGTCGCCACGCGCAGGAACATCGGCGCGGCGAGGATCACGGCTATCTGCTCGGCATGGAACCCCTTCGCCTGCAGCCACAGCGGGAAATACGGCACATGCGTCCCGAGCGGAACGAAGAGCGTAAAGAAGATCAAGCTCATGCGCAGTTCGAAATGGCGTGGCTTGACGAGCTGTTCGGGCGAAAGCGGCGGCAGCGAGGACATTGACAGGCGATCCGTCGGCACGGCATTCAGCCGGGTCGGCCCGCCACACCTGCCGCTGCTTAACACGGCGAAAAAGTCGATGAAACCGCTGGCCTAACCGATTGAAGCGAGATGCGGCCGGATTTGGTCAAGCCGCCTGGACTGCCCTGCCCTTGATGTCGATCGGCACGAGCACCTCGCTGCCGACCGGAGTCTCCGGCAGGACATGCGCCCAGTGCAGGATCTCCATCCGGCCGTCAAAATGCTCGACCACCGCCGTGCAGCTCTCCACCCAATCGCCGGTGTTGATATATTGCACGTCCTCATAGCTTTCGATCGCGGCATGGTGGATGTGCCCGCAGATCACGCCGTCGACATGCGAGCGGCGCGCCTCCTCGGTCAGCACGGTCTGGAACGAGCCGATGAAATTCACCGCCTTCTTGACCTTGACCTTGGCCCAGGACGAGAACGACCAGTAGGGCAGGCCGAGCACCTGGCGCAGACGTGTGATGACGCGGTTGAGCAGCATCGCCGCGTCGTAGGCATAGTCGCCGAGATAGGCCAGCCAGCGCGCATTATGGACGACGGTGTCGAACTGGTCGCCATGGATGACAAGAAGGCGTTTGCCGTCGGCGGTCTCGTGGATGGCGCGGTCGGCGACGACAATGCCGCCGAAATGAACGCCCTGGAACTGTCGCGCGAACTCGTCATGGTTGCCGGCGATGTAGGTGATGCTGGCGCCCTTGCGCGCCTTGCGCAGCAATTTCTGGATCACGTCGTTATGGCTTTGCGGCCAATGCCAGCTTCGTCTCAGGCGCCAGCCGTCGACGATGTCGCCGACGAGATAGATGATATCGGCATCGTGATGGCGCAGGAAATCGATCAGGAATTCGGCCTTCGCCGCCTTCGATCCGAGATGGACGTCGGAGATGAACATGCTGCGGAAAGTGCGAGGCTCTGCGCCGGACATCATTTGTCACCGTTGCTTTCGCCTGAGCCTATGCCCCGATTCATGCAACAACCGTATGACGGTTGCGATTGGTCCAGCCATCCGGATAGGTTGCCGCGGCAATCGGAGGAGAAAATCACCATGGATCTCGGCATTCGCGGCAAGAAGGCCATCGTCTGCGCTTCGAGCAAAGGCTTGGGACGCGGCTGCGCCATGGCACTGGCAGAGGCAGGTTGCGATCTGGTGATCAATGGCCGCAACGCCGACGTGCTGGCCAAAACCGCCGCTGAACTGCGCGAGAAATTCGGCGTCAAGGTGACCGAAATCGTCGGCGACGTATCCAAGCCCGATGTCCAGAAGGCGCTGCTTGCCGCCTGCCCCGATCCCGACATCCTCGTCAACAACAATGGCGGTCCGCCGTTTCGCGATTTCCGCGCGCTCGACCGCGAAAAGATCCTCGAGGGCGTCACCCAGAACATGGTGACCCCTGTCGAACTGGTTCAGGCCGTGATCGACGGCATGGCGGCGCGCGGCTTCGGCCGCATCGTCAACATCACCTCGCTGTCGGTCTATGTGCCTATCCCCGGCCTCGACCTGTCGTCCGGCGCCCGCGCCGGCCTTACTTCGTTCCTCGCCGGCGTCGCGCGCACGGTGATCGACCGCAACGTGACGATCAACAACATGCTGCCGGGAAAACTCGATACCGACCGGCTGCGCGGCCCGCACGAGGCCGGCACGCCCGAAGATCCGGCCGCCGCCGCCGCGCGCAAGGCGCAAGCAGCGGCCAACGTTCCGGCCAAACGGCTCGGCACACCGGAGGAATTCGGCCAGATCTGCGCCTTCCTGTGCTCGGTTCATGCCGGTTACCTGACCGGGCAGAACATACCGGTCGACGGCGGCCTCTACGTCAGCGCGTTCTAGCGAGAATCCAATGCTCAATGCCCACTGAATAGTGGAAGACGACCGGTTGCGGAACTTGGAGCCCGTCAGCATAAGCTCCGCCAATGCAACACTCGTCCCTCATATCCTTCCTCAACGGCGAGAAACCGCCATCCGAGCTTTGGCAGGAGATTGAAGCCGAAGTGAATGAATGCGTAGCCGCCGCGTCCAAGTCGGGCGGCGTGGGGAATGTCATCATCACTGACGGTCCAGATACGATAATTAATCGTCGACATGTGGACGTGCTGGTTGATCGGCTGGCGGACGGCATCCTACCGGTCCAAGCAGCCGCCTACATCGCCGATGCGCTAATCATGAGCGACGACTTCACCTTCGCGGATGATGGTGCCTCGGAGGTTCTGCTTTTCCTGTCGGACGAGAGCGCGCCCACTTCGCGAGCAGAGTTGCAAGCGCTGCGGAGCCGCCTTTCGACAGGAGCGTAGCGTCCGTTTCCACCCCTTGCGGACCTATGCGACTATTCTAAAGCTCTGAAATTGGCGACACAGCAAGGCATCGCGTCCTATATCTTGCCGGAAGAGCATGGATCATAGTTGTGGATACAAAATACGTCTCCGAAGAGATTTGGCGCACCTCGCTTGCGGCAGCGCGGGGCTATCTTGGTCACCTGCAAGCTCCTGAAAACCTGCCATACGCGGCAAAATCAATTTGTCATACCATCCGCCGTATCGAGCGGATAAGAGCGGCTGGACTTGCTGAATGGCAGGAGCGAGACAAAAGGACACGCTTCCCCTGACCGCTTTCAACCATTGCAGGCGCCCTCAGGCAAGCCGAAACAGGGCAACATTATGCTCAAAAAGGGCGCCCAGTTCACAAGAACTAGGGTTAGTCCGCATGCTATGTCCTGCCTCGCAAATGAAAAAATGAGACCGGCGAATGGCGTCTATTTATCGCTTTGTTGCGCAAAAACTGCTGTCGCACGGGGTTCGAGACACGGCCGACGGCAACCTTGCAATTACTGACCGGAGATTGTTCCTTGACTTCGTTCGTCTAGAAACGAGCGGTTAGGCTAGAGGATTTCGCCACAGTCCAGTCTGCGGTGGTGGCGATTGAAAATCGTTGCTTATCAATGGGTAAACGTCATATCGCGGTGTTTGCATACATGTATCTCAGGTTTTCGGATGCGGCCCCAAAGTTTACTCACCTGGACATCGAGCTTGAGGAAGAAGGAGGTATCCGCCGAACAGTCGACTACCGGCGTAGGGTGTCGTCGACAGAGCGACTTGTCGGCGAGTGGGCTGCCGCTTGGTACGATCGCTATTCCAAGAGTTTCTTTCGTGCACTTTATAGGAGCAACAGCCCCACAGCGAACTAGCGAAAGAATACCTAATCGTCCGCAAACCACCTGAAGCAGACATTCGGCTCGCAGCTCGCTCCAGCAACGCGCCTATCGCCCCAACATTTCAATGGCAGACCGTACAGGCCGGCGGGCGGTGCAAGCCGTAAGCTCGCGCTTGCGACATATCACCTCTCGAAAAGCCTCGGCTGCATGCTAAGAGACTCAAAACATCAAACGGACTGAACTGAGGAGGCGGCCGTCATGACAGGCGAAAGCAAGAAGGCGGCTCGATCCGACCTCGACGAAGCAGCGCTCTATTTCCATAAGCATCCCCGTCCCGGAAAACTTGAAATCCAGGCGACGAAGCCACTGGGCAATCAGCGCGACCTGGCGCTTGCCTATTCGCCGGGGGTCGCCGCCCCCTGCCTTGAAATCCGCGACGACCCGGCAACCGCCGCCGACTATACAGCCCGTGCCAATCTGGTCGGCGTTGTCACCAACGGTTCGGCGGTGCTGGGCCTCGGCAATATCGGTCCGCTCGCCTCCAAGCCGGTGATGGAAGGCAAGGCGGTGCTGTTCAAGAAATTCGCCGGCATCGATGTCTTCGACATCGAGATCGACGCACCGGGCATCGAGCGCATGGTCGAGACGATCTCGGCGCTGGAACCAACCTTCGGCGGCATCAACCTGGAAGACATCAAGGCGCCCGAATGCTTCGAAGTCGAGGAGCAGTTGAAAGCCCGCATGGGCATACCGGTCTTCCATGACGACCAGCACGGCACCGCCATCATCGTCGCCGCCGCCGTGCTCAACGGGCTGGAATTCGCCGGCAAGTCCATCGCGGATATCAAGATCGTCACGTCAGGCGCCGGCGCTGCGGCGCTTGCCTGCCTCAACCTTCTGGTCTCGCTCGGCGCGCGGGTCGAAAACATCTGGGTCACCGACCGGTTCGGGGTCGCCCATAAGGGCCGCGTCGAGGAGATGGACCGCTGGAAAGACCCCTATGTGAAGGACACCGAGGCGCGCACGCTGGCCGACGTTCTGCCCGGCGCCGACGTGTTTCTCGGCCTGTCTGCCGCCGGCGTGCTGAAACCGGAACTGCTGCACCACATGGCGCCCAAGCCGCTGATCCTGGCGCTGGCCAACCCCAATCCCGAGATCATGCCGGAAGCGGCACGGGCGGCGCGACCCGATGCGATGATCTGCACCGGCCGCTCCGATTTCCCCAATCAAGTCAATAACGTACTCTGTTTTCCTTACATCTTCCGTGGCGCGCTGGATTGCGGCGCAAGTGCCATCAACGAAGAGATGAAAATGGCCGCCGTTCGGGCGATCGCAGCGCTTGCCCGCGAAGAGCCGTCCGACGTTGCCGCGCGCGCCTATTCCGGCGAGACGCCGATCTTCGGCCCGGAGTTCCTGATCCCCTCGCCTTTCGATCCGCGGCTGATCCTGCGCATTGCCCCTGCCGTCGCCAAGGCAGCTTGCGAGACCGGCGTCGCGACCCGGCCGATCACCGATTTCGCCGCCTATATCGACAAGCTGAACCGCTTCGTCTTCCGTTCTGGCCTGGTCATGAAGCCGGTATTCTCGATGGCCAAGACGTCGAGCGCCAAGCGCGTCATCTATGCCGACGGCGAGGACGAGCGCGTGCTTCGCGCCGCGCAGGTCGTGCTCGAGGAAGGCATTGCCGAACCGATCCTGATCGGCCGCCCGCACGTCATCGAGGTGCGGTTGAAACGCTATGGGCTGCGCATCAAGCCGGGCGTCGATTTCGGCCTGATCAACCCGGAAGACGATCCGCGTTACCGCCACTATGTCGACCTTTTGATCGAGCTTGCCGGCCGCCGTGGGGTGACTACGGAAGCGGCACGCACCATGGTGCGCACCGACAATACGGTGATCGCCGCCCTTGCCCTGAAGCGCGGCGACGCCGACGCCATGGTCTGCGGCCTTGAGGGCCGTTTCGAGCGCCATTTGCGCAACGTCACGCTGATCATCGGGCCACGCGCCGGCATTAGGGATCGCGACCTGTCGACGCTTTCCATGCTGATTTCGCAGCGCGGCATCATTTTCCTCACCGATACCCATGTCTCCGTCGATCCGACCGCCGAGGAGATTGCGGAGATGACCGTTCTGGCGGCCGAGGAGATTCAGCGTTTTGGCATCGAGCCCAAGGCAGCCCTGCTTTCGCATTCGGATTTCGGCTCCCGCGATTCGCCAAGCGCCATGAAGATGCGGCAGGCGGCGGCGATCCTGGCGCGCATCGCGCCCGACCTGCAATGCGACGGCGAGATGCATGCCGACTCGGCACTGTCGGAGCAGCTGCGCCAGCGCGTCTATCCGCATTCGCGGCTGAAGGGCGAAGCCAATCTGCTGGTGTTCCCCAATCTCGATTCGGCGAACATCACGCTGACCGCGCTGCGCACGATGATGGACGCGCTGCATGTCGGCCCGATCCTGCTCGGCACCGACAGCCCGGCGCACATATTGACGCCGTCGGTCACCTCGCGCGGCGTCGTCAACATGACCGCACTGGCAGTGGTCGAAGCCGCGCATAAGGCGCAAGCCATCGTCGAACTGGGATAGCCGCGGGCTTTTTCAGACTGGCTTGAACCGGAAATGCCCTGTCTGCCTGAAGGCAAACAAAGTGTCCTCTTCCCTGGCGCCGCCGCCGATATTGTGAATGACCAGTCTTCTTGTCGGTACCAATGTGGAGCGATTGGACGACACGATGGCAATATGCGGCAGATTGCCGGGCAGCATCTGGGCGACGAGATCCCCAGGCCGATAATCGGCGGGGTCTTGGCTGACGGGCAAGGTGGCACCGCGCCGCTCGAAATAGACCGCAAGATTGGGCACACGGCGGTGGTCGATGTTGCGGTCCGGCGCTTTCAGGCCCCAACCCTTCGGATAGGCGGCAAAATTGGCCCGCATATCCTCATGCACCAATTTTTGCAGGTCGAGATCGAAGGCGCGGCGATAGGCACGGATCACGACATCCGTGCAAACACCCCGCTCGGGCCCAACGTCCCCGCCCGGATAGGCCAGGCGTGTATAGGTCGGATCGTAGAGTGTGGTGACGCCGATCTGCTCACGGGCAGCTTCGACCAATTTGGTGCCCCAATCCGGCGTGATGGGCTTTTCCTGCGCCATGGCAACCGGCATCGCCAGGCACAAAAGACCAAATTGCACTGCGGCTCGACGGGTAATCGCGGTCATGCCAAGCCTCCGGGCGTTACTGAATCCAGGCATTCTTCTAGGCGAATACGCCTTTTTTCGTGCAACGCCAGGATGTCGCGGTTCTGGTTCTGTCCGAATATGTCGTGTGGCGTGGTCGATATGACAGCACCGGTCGTGATCGAAGCCGCGCACTGGCGCAAGCCATCGCCGATTTGGGCTGAAGCTGGAATCGGCGGTATGCTAAACAAACGATTAACCGCAAGCGCGGTAGCTTTCTGAACGACAGGCAGGCGGAGTTTCGGAGGGATGACGGGCGCATGTTGGAAGCTGACGCGTGCCGCCGCGCTGCTCGGTGCCCTGCTAATGTGCGACATTGCCGTCACTCAGGCGCGGGCCGCTCCGCGCCTCTGCCGCCAGCTTGAAGCCGATCTTGCCGCCGCTTCTCGTGGTGGCGGCGGCAAACCGGCTTTGCTCAGGAAATATGACGACGCAATCGTCCGGCAGCGCCAGCAGGTTTCAAAGGCCGTCAGCCAGGCCAGCAGCGCCGGCTGCGGCTTTTCGCTGTCTCGCCGCAACGCCAACGCATGCGCAGCACTCGACGCCACCATCGATCGCATGGCAGCCAATCTCGACGCCCTGCAGGCCAAGCGCGGCGACCTTGCCGGCGGTGGTTCGCGACGTGATCGTGCGCGCATATTGACGTTGCTTGACGCCAATGGCTGCCGCGATGATGCGGCGGCGCGGACGCCCGCGCCGGTCCGCGAAGCCAGCCGTGAAAACGGCAAGCGAAACCTGCTCGACCAGCTTTTGGGCAGTCAGCCCGAAGAGGCCGACCAGGCTGAAGAACTGAGCCAGCCGGGCAACATCCGCACCGTGCTCAACAGCGCCGACATGGGCCAGCCCCAAGGCGAATTCCGCACCATGTGTGTGCGCACCTGCGACGGCTATTTCTTCCCGATGTCGAATGCTGCCTCGCTGGGCGATTTCGAGCGCGATCAGAAGAATTGCGAATCGAGCTGCCCCGGCACCGAGATGCAGGTTTTCTACACGCGCGGCATGAACAGCGATTCGGCGTCCATGACGTCTTCGGTGACGGGCAGGCCTTATATCGAACTGCCGACGGCCTACCTCTACAAGCAATCCGACATGCCGCGGCCGCCGACCTGCGGCTGCAACGCCGCTCAGAATTTCGAGATCATTGCCGGCAACCCGCCAACCCCGGGACAATCTGAGGCGAACGTGGCGACCACCCCGTTCGTTCCGCTGCCGGTTGCCAGGCCTGATCCGGCCGCCGACCCGGAGACCTTGGCCAATGCAGAAGGCGGCCTCGACCGTGAGGCGATCAAACGGCTTGCTGTCAAACCTGTGCCCTCGCCGACATCGCTGCCGCCGCCGGAGCAGCGCAAGGTCAGGGTCGTCGGGCCAACGTTCCTTCCCGACCCAGCAGCGGCAACAGATCTGCAAGCTCCGGACCCGAAGGCTGTCCCGTAAGCGCCAGCCTGAGGGGCATGAACAGCGCCTTGCCCTTACGGCCGCTCGCCGCTCGGATCTTGCCCGTCCAGTCCTTCCAGACGGTGCCGTTCCAAGGCTCTTCCGGCAGCAACTCGAATGCCTGGCGAAGAAAGTCGCGGTCCTCGTCGGAAAACTCCGCCGGCTCCTCTGGACCGTCTCGAAGCGTACGCCACCAGATCGCCGCATCGGCCAGCCTGTCGAGATTGCCGCGCACGGCCAGCCAGAAAGACTCGGCCTGTTCGCCGGAGATGCCGAGCACGATCAGCCGGTCGCGCGCCTCGGAAAACGGCATGTGATGCAGCAGCGTGCGGTTGAGCACGAAGAGCTCGTCCGGGTCGAATTTGGCGGCGGATTTCGATGTTGCAGCCGGATCGAAGCGCTCGACTAGCTCGGCCATCGTTGGCACCGCCACGACGTTTTCCGAGGTGCCGACGAGCACCGCCAGCGAAGCGATCGCCATCGGCTCGATGCCGCTCTCACGCAGGCTCTGGATGGACAGCGCGCCGGTGCGCTTCGAAAGTCCCTCGCCTGATGCCGTTGTCAGGAGATTGTGGTGGCCGAACACCGGCGGCTCCGCGCCAAGTGCTCGGAACAGGGCTATCTGGACGCCGGTATTGGTGACGTGGTCGTCGCCGCGAATGACATGGCTGACGCCCATGTCGATGTCGTCGACAACCGAAGGCAATGTGTAGAGGTAGGTGCCGTCCTCACGCCGCAGAACCGGGTCTGAAAGCGAGGCGAGGTCGACGGTCTCTTCGCCGCGCACCAGGTCGTTCCAGTGGATTTCGGTGCGCTCCGGCTGTAGCGGATCGCTGCTGAAGTTGGGCAGCAGAAAGCGCCAGTGCGGCCGCCGGCCATCGGCCTCATATTCCGCCACCTGCTCGGGTGCCAGGGTCAGCGCCTCGCGGCCATAGACTGGCGGCAGGCCACGCGTGCGGCGCACCTTGCGCCTCAGGTCGAGCTCTTCAGGGGTCTCATAGCAAGCATAGACGAGGCGCGCCTCCTTCAGCCTCTCCAGTGCCGCATCGTAGATTTCGACCCGCCGCGACTGGTACTCCGTGGCATCGGGGAAGATGCCCAGCCAATGCAGGTCATATAGGATAGCGTCGGAAAACTCCTGCGTCGAACGGGCGACGTCGGTGTCGTCGAAGCGCTGGATGAAGCGGCCTTTGTTCTTGATGGCGAACAGCCAATTGAACAAAGCGGTGCGCGCATTGCCGATATGGATGCGGCCGGTCGGTGACGGGGCGAAACGGACGGTAACTGTCATGAGCAGGGCGTACCGGATGGTTTTGCTGTTGACAAGACGCGCCCCCGCGCTCGGCGGCAGACATAGAACATGACAAAGGCGAAGAAAAGACTGCAGCGCCGCACGTCTATCAAGACGCGCGGCACCCCAACCGTCAGATCACCAGGCCTTTGGTCAGTTCAAGCGCCTGGCGTTCGAACAGCCGGCGGTAGATGCCGCCTTGCAGCCGGATCAGTTGGTCATGCGAGCCCTCTTCGACGATGCGGCCGCGATCGAACACCAAAAGCCTGTCCAGCGCCCGCACCGTCGACAGCCGGTGGGCAATGACCAGCGTCGTGCGGCCGACCATCAACCGCTCCATCGCCTGCTGGATCAGCACCTCCGATTCCGAATCGAGGCTCGACGTTGCCTCATCCAGGATGAGAAAGCGCGCATCGGCAAGAAAGGCGCGTGCGATTGCAACGCGCTGACGCTCACCACCCGATAGCTTTACGCCACGCTCGCCGACCAGCGTGCCATACCCTTTCGGCAAATTGGCAATGAAGTCATGCGCGCTGGCCAATCGCGCCGCGTGCTCGATCTCGGCCTGCGTGGCGGCCGGCCGAGCATAGGCGATGTTTTCGGCCAGCGACCGGTGAAACAGGATCGGCTCCTGCTGGACGATTGCGATCTGTCCGCGCAGCGACGCCTGCGCCACATTCGCAATATCCTGGCCGTCGATCAGGATATTGCCCGCAGTCACGTCGTAGAGGCGCTGGATCAGCTTGACGAATGTCGTCTTGCCGGAGCCCGAATGGCCAACCAGCCCAACCCGTTCGCCCGGCGCGATGTCCACCGAAAAGTCGCGATAGAGCGGCAGGCGGTGGCTGCCATAGTGGAACGTGACATTGTCGAAGGTGATACGGCCATCGGTGATCCGGATCGGTTTGGCTCCGGGCCGATCCTCGATGCCGAGTGGTTCGGACTGGAAGTCGACCAGTTCCTCCATGTCGTTGATCGAGCGCTGCAGATTGCGGATATGTGTGCCGATGTCGCGCAGATAGCCTTGCAGCACGAAGAATGAGGTCAGCACGAAGGCGACATCGCCGGCGCTCGCCTGCCCCCACGACCACAACAGCAGGGAGAACCCGATGACCGCTGCCCTCAAAAGCAGCAGCATCGTCCCTTGCGTGGTGCCGTTGACGGTGCCGCGCATCCAGGTGCGGCGCGTGCGACCGCGCCATTTGGCGACGACCTCGGCGAGCCGCGTCTCCTCGCGTTCCTCGGCGCCAAAACCCTTGACCACGGCGTTGCAGCTTACCGCGTCGGCCAGCGAGCCGCCGAGCCGTGTATCCCACGCATTGGCAAGCCTTGCCGCGGGCGCGACATAGCCAAGCGACAGCATCGTCGTCACCGCGATGAACAGAACCGAACCGGTGGCGACGACAGCACCCATCAGCGGCCAGAACCAGCCAAGCAGCAGCGTCGAGCCGACGAGCATGACGACCGATGGCAGCAGCGCGATCAGGATCGTGTCGTTGAGCAGGTCGAGCGCCCACATGCCGCGCGTTATCTTGCGCACCGTCGATCCGGCGAAGCTGTTGGCGTGCCAGTCGGTGGAGAAGCGCTGGACGCGGTGGAAGGCGTCGGCGGCGATATCCGCCATCATCTTCAACGTCAGCTCGACAATGGCCATGAAGGCGAGATTGCGCAGCACGACACCGGTGAGCGCCAGGGCCACCAGCATCGAAAAGGCCGCTGTCGCCGCGTTCCACGCAACATCGTCGGCCGCAGCACTGCTGGCGACGGCATCCACCAGCCGGCCGGAATAGAGCGGCGTCAGCACGTCGGCCAAGGTCGACAGCAGGAATGTGCCCATAATGCCGGCAAGCCGCCACGGCTGACACCGCCAATGGCTGAGCGTGAAGCCAAGAACGCTGCGAAAGGCGCCCGCGCGCAAATCTATTCGAAAACGAGTCATGATGTCATTCGGGCGCAAACGAGCCCGATCCCACGAAAGTAGAAATTGAAAAACCGCGTCGGCGCCGTTTGGCGCCCGGAGATGCGGAGGTTTGGCGTATTTGGCGGCCCTGTAGAGGGGCGGCGACCGGCAGCGGCGAAATACCTGCCTCGGTTCAGCCTTGCCGCGAGGCTATCTCGCGGCGCACTGACCAAGACCTAGGCTTCGCAGCCTCGCATAACGATGTCAAATCCTGGCATTCGGTTCCTCCTGAAGGGGAATCGCGGAGAGGTGTTTATAGAGACGCCTCAACGCCGCGCCAAGTCAGTAGATAGCCAAAAGCGCATCTGGTCCAAGCAGTGAGACGATTTTGCAACAATCGCGGGTTGTGCGCTGCCTCTGTTCAGGTTGCCGGGATACGGTCGAGGCGCATATAGCGGCCGTCGGTGGAAGGCCTGAAGCCGAGCTTCTCGTACATGGAGTGTGCGTCGTTGGTCGACAGGCTCCAATGCGTGACAGTCTTGCAATCCGGATGACCGATAAGCGTCTGGACAAGCCGGGTTCCGATGCCTTGCCGGCGATACCCGGGCCAGACAATGATGTCGGCGAGATAGGCAAATACCGTACGGTCGGTGATCGCCCGGCCGAAGCCGACCTGATTGCCGCCGACATAGGCGCCGACGCACAGTGAGTTGGCAAAGGCGCGGCGGTGCAATTCGTCGCTGCGGCCGCTGCCCCAATAGCTCTCCTTCAAAATGTCGGATGTCGCCCGGAAGTCGATTCGCGACAGGTCGAAGCTGATCTCAAAGTTGGCCATGGCTAAACCGTTATGCAGCCAATCGCCTACCCGCCATCCCTGAACCGGTTGGTGATGGGATAACGGCGATCGCGGCCAAAGTTCTTCCTGGTGATCTTCACGCCAGGCGCCGCCTGCCGGCGCTTGTATTCGGCGACGTAAAGCAGGTGCTCGACACGCGCCACCGTCGCCCGGTCATGGCCGCGCGCAACGATCTCGTCGACGCCCATCTCGTTCTCGACCAGACACTCCAATATGTCATCGAGCACTGGATAGGGCGGCAGCGAATCCTGGTCGGTCTGGTTCTCTCGCAGTTCGGCCGAGGGCGCCTTGTCGATGATGTTGGCCGGGATCACCTCACCGGACGGACCGAGCGCACCCGGCGGCACATGCGCGTTGCGCCAGCGCGACAACGCATAGACCTGCATCTTATAAAGATCCTTGATCGGGTTGAAGCCGCCATTCATGTCGCCATAGAGCGTGGCGTAGCCTACCGACATCTCGCTCTTGTTGCCGGTGGTAACGACCATCGAGCCGAACTTGTTGGAAATCGCCATCAGGATGGTGCCGCGGGCCCGGCTCTGCAGGTTTTCCTCGGTGATGCCTTCCTTGGTGCCCTCGAAAAGCTGTGTCAACGTGTGCAGGAAACCCTCGACCGGCTCGAAGATCGGCACGATGTCGTAGCGGCAGCCGAGCGCGCGGGCGCAGTCCTCGGCATCCTTGAGCGAGTCCTTCGAAGTGTAGCGGTAAGGCATCATCACGGCGCGCAGCCGTTCCTCGCCGAGCGCATCGACGGCAAGTGCCGCGCAGATCGCCGAATCGATGCCGCCGGAGAGGCCGAGCACGACATTCTTGAAGCCGTTCTTGTTGACGTAATCGCGCAGGCCCAACATGCAGGCGCGATAGTCGGCCTCCTCCTTTTCCGGGATTTTCGACATCGGTCCGTCAGAGCAGACCCAGATGTCATTCTTTCGCTTCCAGGTGGTGACGTTGACCGTCTCCTCGAACTGGCTCATCTGGAAGGCCAGCGTCTTGTCAGAACCTATGGCAAACGATGCGCCATCGAAAACCAGCTCGTCCTGGCCGCCAAGCTGGTTGGCATAGATAATCGGCAGTCCGCATTCGATGACCTGACGGATGACGATCTGGTGGCGGACGTCGACCTTGCCGCGGTAATAGGGCGAGCCGTTCGGGACCAGCAGGATTTCCGCGCCGCTTTCGGCCAGCGTCTCGCAGACGGCAACCTCGCCCCAGATATCTTCGCAGATCGGCACTCCCACGCGCACGCCGCGGAAATTGACCGGCCCCTGGATCTCGGGGCCGGCCTGGAAGACGCGCTTCTCGTCGAACTCACCGTAATTCGGCAGATCGAGCTTGTAGCGTTCGGCAAGGATCTTGCCGCCATCGGCAAAGATGATCGAATTGTGCGTGCCGGTCTTGCGCTTCAACGGCGTGCCGATGACGAAACCCGGGCCGCCGTCGGCGGTATCGCCGGCGAAATCCTCCGCCGCCCGCTCGCAGGCCTTCAGGAAGGCGGGCTTCAGCACCAGATCCTCAGGCGGATAGCCGGCAAGGAAAAGCTCGGTAAACAGCACGAGGTCGGCGCCTTGGCGGGCGGCATCCGCCCTCGCCTCGCGTGCCTTGGCAAGATTGCCGGCGACGTCGCCGACCGTCGGATTGAGCTGGGCGACGGCGATGCGCAATATGTCTGGAGCGGTCTTGTCTGTCATGCCCGTGGGTTTAGCGCGGCAAAATTCGTCGAGCAATGGCGTTCGTTTGGACCAAACAGTCGATCCTATTCGCCCATATATTCGCGCAAGGCTTCCGGCGGATGGTTCTCGCCGATCGACATTGCCAGAATGCGCGAAATGTGCCGGCGCGGCAGCCCGGTTTCCGCCGCCCAGGCGTTTATCTGCACTTGGATCTTGTCCAGGTCCTTCTTCGACGTCGGGCTCTGCGCGAGGTCGAGCCCAGCGTCGCGCAGCGCTGCCGCCATGTCGGCCGAGACGATGAAGGCGTCCCACTCCAGCCAGCGCAGAAAATACTGGCCGGTATTGCCGCCGAGCCGGCTGCCATGCTTGCCGAGATAGGCCATCAATCCGACCTGGTCATCCGCCGGCCAATTGGCCAGGAACTTGCCGAAGCTGCCATGCTCCTTCGACACGCGCTCGACGAAGGCTGCGTTGTCGCGTACGGATTTGATCTTCTGCGGATTGCGGACGATGCGCTTGTCGAATGTGAGATCGTGCCAGAAATCGTCAGGCTGGAACAGCAGCCGCTTCGGCTCGAAGCCAAGAAATGCTTCCTCGAAACCCGGCCATTTCTGCTCGATGACGCGCCAGACAAAGCCGGCGGCAAAAACCCGCTCGGCCATGGTCGACAGGATCCGGTCGTCCGTAATCTTTGCCACCGCGGCATTGTCGGGCATAGGACCCAGCAGCGACGTCAGCGCTGCCTCACCGCCTTTGCGCTTCGCTGCACGGGCGCGAATTTTCTGAAAATCCACCATTGTTTCCTGACCCCATCGCGTCAATCTACCACTTCCCGTAGGAACCGGCAGCGTCTACCTCATCGCGGACGACGGAGGCGACGATGAACAAAACGATCGAGGACCTGGCAAGCCGCTGGCTGAAGCGAAAGCCGGACGGCCTCAGCGCGCTCGAAAGCCGGGTACTGCAATCTACGCTCGAGCGCACCACGATCTCCAAGGACACCAACAAGGCCGTCGCCTTTCACCAGACGTTTGGAGATCGCCTGGCCGACACCATCGCCCGGATCGGCGGCTCTTGGTCCTTCATCCTGGCATTCATTGGCTTCCTGATCCTGTGGACGGCAGGCAATGTCTGGCTCTTGTCGCGCGCCGCCTTCGATCCCTATCCCTTCATCTTCCTCAATCTCGTGCTTTCCATGGTTGCCGCCCTGCAGGCGCCAGTGATCATGATGGCGCAAAACCGCCAGACGGAGCGCGATCGAATCGACGCCGCCCACGACTATGAGGTTAATCTCAAGGCCGAGATCGAGATCATGGCGTTACACGAAAAGCTCGACGAACTGCGCCACAGCCAGATCATCGGCATGCGAGACGAGATCGCGCGGCTGGCCGAGCAGGTGAAGCGCATCGACGACATTCTGTCGAAGCAGCGAACGTCTTCATGACGGAAGTCATCCATCGTCTCATTGAGCAATATGGATTGGTCGCGGTTTTTCTGGGCTGCGTCGCAGAGGGCGAAAGCGCCGCAATTCTTGGCGGTTTTTTTGCGCATCAGCATGTCTTCATCCCGTGGCAGGCGTTTCTCGCAGCCGCGCTCGGCGCCTTCGGTGGCGACACGTTCTTCTTCATCTTGGGACGGAGCTTCGCCGACCATAAATTCGTGATCAGGCTCCGAGCCCGGCCGGGCTTCAGCCACGCCTACCGCCTTGTCACCTCTCATCCCAACATTTTCGTGCTGTCGAACCGCTACATCTATGGCCTCCGCCTGGTCGGCGGCATCGCCGCCGGGCTGTCGGGCATTGCGGCGGCGCGCTTCGTCATCCTCAACGCCATCTCATCGGTGGTCTGGGCGGCACTGTTCTGCACTGTCGGTTATGTCTTCGGGCTGGGCGCGGAGCACATCGTCGGCCAAGCGCTGGCTCGTCACGAGCGATTACTGATCGCTCTGGCAATCGGCCTCGTTGTGGCCATCCTCGGCTGGCTCGCGGCCCATATCGTCGCCAAGAAGGAACTCCACAAGGGAAGCTGATCGTCAATCAATGCCGAGCGCGCGATCACCCTTCTCGAGGATCAGCGGAATGATCAGGTCTTCCTCGTCGGCAAGATGCCGGGTCAACATGGCGATCAGCCGGCCGTTCTCGTCGGCATAGGCATCGGCGGCGAAACGCTGTTTGTCTTCGCTCTTCTGAAGCGTGCGGATGAAGGCATTTGCCGCCTCGGCATTGCGCTCCAGTCCCTCATGGATTGTGTGGTGATCGGCATCGAGAATCTCGAAGCCGCGCTTCAGACGGGTCTCGGCCCTGGCGAAGACCGGGAAATAATGATGGTCCTCGACATTGTGATGGCCGTCGAGATTGCCGAGGAAATGGTTGAGGCGCGGCGCGAACCAGCGCGCGAATTCCGGCGCGTTCAGCCTACTTTCTCGATAATCGCCGATACCATTGGTGAGCATGCCGCCAAGCTCGCGGAACATGTCGTGCCGCTGCAGCCACATATTGGCTATGCCGTGGATATTGGCATGCGCCTGCCAGTCCTCGCGCGGATATTTTTCGACCAGCCAGCGCAGATCGTCCGGCAGGCCCTCACGTTCAAGCAACAGAAATCCGGTGGTATCGGCCATGTCGGGCCCCTCAGTTGACCTGCATGTAGTGTCTGAAACGTCAGATCGGTACCCCGAGGATCCGCTCGATGACGGCGACGCCCCATACCCCGGCAGCGATCACCACCGAAATCAGCACCGCCAGCGAACCGCAATCCTTGGCCAGTTGGATATCGACGTTGAATTCGCGGCTGAACGCGTCGCATGCCGCCTCGATGCCGGTGTTCAGCACCTCGATCATGATCATGAGCAGCACCGCGCCGATCAGCAACGCATAGCCGCGCCACGATTCCGAAAGGAACCAGCCGAGCGGCAAGGCAAGCACGAGCAGCGTCAGCTCCAGCTGGAAGGCCTCCTCGCCGGCGGCCAGTTTGCGAAACGCCCGCACCGAATTGTAAAAAGCGTCGATCAGTCGCTGCATGCCAAAACCCTTCGGAATCACCGGCAGGGGATAGCGCAATGGCTGGACCAAGGGAATAAGGCGGCCTCTGCAAAGAATCAGCCGGCTGCCACCTTGATCGACGGCGTCGACTTCTCGAACTGCGGCAGCCCGTCATCGATCGCGTAATAATCGCCCTTGTCGCCGACGAAGATATGACATTCGCCTTGGAGCCTAGTTGGCGCGTCGAACAGCCCTGCCATGACCGAAACATAGCCGTCATCGCTCGGCTTCCAGAACAACAGAGAGCCGCATGTCTTGCAGAAGCCGCGCCTGGCGAACGAAGAGGCCTCGTACCAGGTGATGCTCTTCGCGCCGGTGATTGTAATGTCGCGGTCGGCAACGTTGGTCGCCGCATAAAAATGCCCGCTCTGCTTCCGGCACTGCGAGCAATGGCAGTAGACGACACCGCGTAGCGGTCCTCGTGTCTTGAACCGCACTGCCCCGCACAAGCATGATCCGGTGTGACTGTCAGCCATGTCGGCCTCCCGATGCAATTGCCATCGCCTGGCAGCATTCCAGTTTTGCGCGCGTTAGGCACGAGCAAATGCGACACCGGCGGGATTGAATACAAAAAGCGCCGGTTTTCGCCCGGCGCTTCTTCAATGACATCAAAGTTCAGATCATATCAGCCGTTAACGGCCTGCTTGTGCTGGACCGGATGGGTCTTCTTGAGCAGATCGGAGACCAGGAACGCCAACTCGATCGCCTGATCGGCATTGAGGCGCGGATCGCAATGGGTGTGGTAGCGGTCCTGCAGTTCTTCGGCGGTGATGGCGCGGGCACCACCGGTGCACTCGGTGACGTTTTTGCCGGTCATCTCGATGTGGATGCCGCCCGGATGCGTGCCTTCGGCGCGGTGCACCTCGAAGAAGGTCTGCACTTCCTTCAGGATGCGGTCGAACGGCCGTGTCTTGTAGCCGGCGGCCTCGATCGTATTGCCATGCATCGGGTCGGACGACCACACCACGCTGCGGCCTTCCTTCTGCACCGCGCGCACCAGTTTGGGCAGATGGTCGGCAACCTTGTCGGAGCCGAAGCGGGCGATCAGCGTCAGCCGGCCGGGCTCGTTCTCCGGATTGAGCAGGTCGATGAGCTGCAACAGGCCATCCGGCGTCAGCGACGGACCGCATTTCAGCCCGAGCGGGTTCTTGATGCCGCGGCAGTATTCGACATGGGCATGGTCGGGTTGGCGCGTGCGATCACCGATCCAGATCATGTGGCCAGAGGTGGCGTACCAGTCGCCGGAGGTCGAATCGACGCGGGTCAGCGCCTCCTCGTAGCCGAGCAGCAACGCTTCGTGGCTGGTGTAGAAATCCGTCTCGCGCAGCGCGTAATTGGTCTCCGAGGTGATGCCGACGGCCTTCATGAAGTCCATCGTCTCGGTGATGCGGTTGGCGAGCGACTCGTATTTCTCGCCCTGCGGGCTGTCGGACACGAAGCCGAGCATCCATTGATGCACGTTCTCCAGGCTGGCGTAGCCGCCCTGGGCGAAGGCACGCAAAAGGTTGAGCGTCGCCGCCGACTGGCGGTACGCCATCTCCTGTCTTGCAGGATCGGGAATGCGCGACTTGGCGTCGAACTCGATGCCATTGATGATGTCGCCGCGATAGCTCGGCAGCGTTACACCGCCCTTGGTCTCATTGTCGGACGAGCGCGGCTTGGCGAACTGGCCGGCGACACGGCCGACCTTCACCACCGGCTGGGCGCCGGCGAAGGTCAGCACCACCGACATCTGCAGGAAGACGCGGAAGAAGTCGCGGATATTGTCGGCGCCATGCTCGGCGAAGCTCTCGGCGCAATCGCCGCCCTGCAGAAGGAATGCGTCACCGGCAGCGACGGCTGCAAGCTGCTTCTTCAGTTTGCGTGCCTCACCTGCAAAAACCAACGGCGGAAACGTGGCAAGCTGGGCTTCCGTGTTCCTCAGCGCGGCAAGATCCGGATAGGCAGGAACCTGCTGGATCGGCTTAGCTCTCCACGAATTCGGCGACCATTTCGTCATCGAAGCACCTAACGCTCTTTCACACGGACGCCATCGCCCGCCAATCCGCCCCATATGGGGTCGCGGCTCCATACACGAAGCCGATTTCCTATTCTAGACCGGAATTGGGCGCGTGGCGAATGAGCACGGCACTGCGAAAGTGCCGGTGCGGCTGTGCCCAGAGCACCAGCGACGCGCTGCTACGCCGCCTTCTCCACCAGCCGCGCCAGCTGCGTCATGACAACCGCTGAGCCAGCCAGCCGCTTCTCGGGCGTCGCCCAGTCACGGCTGAAGACGACGCTCTGGTCGGGTCGGATCTTGGCCAGCGAGCCCTGTTCGCCGATGAGCTTGACCAGCCCGACCGGATTGGGGAATTCCCGCTTGCGGAAATGGACGACGACACCTTTCGGCCCGGCGTCGAGCTTCTCCACGTTGGCCTTGCGGCAAAGCGCCTTGATGAAGACGATCTTCAACAGATGCTTTACCTCTTCCGGCAACGGTCCGAACCGGTCGATCAGCTCGGCGCCGAAAGCATCGATCTCTTCCGTATTTTCGAGATCGCCAAGACGGCGATAGAGCGCCAGCCTGAGCTGCAGATCCGGGACGTAGCTTTCCGGGATCATCACCGCCGTGCCGACGGCGATCTGCGGCGACCAGCCGCCGTCCTGCACCTCGCCGGAATCCTTCACTTCGGCCACCGCCTCCTCCAGCATCTGCTGGTAGAGCTCGAAGCCGACCTCCTTGATGTGGCCCGACTGCTCTTCGCCAAGCAGATTGCCGGCGCCGCGGATGTCGAGGTCGTGGCTGGCCAGCTGGAAACCGGCGCCTAGCGTATCGAGCGATTGCAGCACTTTCAGCCGACGCTCGGCTGTATCGGTTAGCTTGCGGTTGGCGGGCAGAGTGAACAGCGCATAGGCGCGCACCTTCGAACGGCCGACGCGGCCACGCAACTGATAGAGCTGAGACAGGCCGAACATGTCGGCGCGGTGTACGATCAGCGTATTGGCGGTCGGTATATCGAGGCCGGATTCGACGATGGTGGTCGACAAAAGCACATCGTACTGGCCGTCATAAAAGGCATTCATGATATCGTCGAGCTCGCCGGGCGGCATCTGGCCGTGGGCCACCGCCACTTTCAGCTCAGGCACGGATTCGCGCAGGAAATCATGGATTTCCGTGAGATCGCTGATACGCGGTACGACGTAGAAGGAATGGCCGCCACGGTAGCGCTCGCGCAGCAGCGTCTCGCGGATGACCAGCGGATCGAAAGGGGAGATGAAGGTACGCACGGCCATGCGATCGACCGGCGGCGTGGCGATCAGCGACAGCTCACGCACCCCGGTCAAGGCAAGCTGAAGCGTTCGCGGGATCGGCGTCGCCGACAGCGTCAGAACGTGGACGTCGGTCTTGAGATCCTTCAGCCGCTCCTTGTGCTTGACGCCGAAATGCTGCTCCTCGTCGATGATCAGCAGGCCGAGATTCTTGAACGAGATCGAGGAGCCGAGCAGTGCGTGCGTGCCGATGACAATGTCGACTTGGCCTTCGGCGACGCCCTTCTTGGTCTCGGCCAGTTCCTTGGCGCCGACCAGCCGCGAGGCCTGGGCGACGCGGATCGGCAGGCCGGAGAAGCGCTGCGAGAAGGTCTTGAAATGCTGGCGCGACAACAATGTCGTCGGCACCACCACCGCGACCTGAAAGCCTTCCATCGCCGCGATGAAGGCGGCACGAAGCGCGACTTCGGTCTTGCCGAAGCCGACATCGCCGCAGATCAGCCGATCCATCGGCTTTCCAGCGCCCAGATCACCCATGACCGAATCGATTGCCGTTTGCTGGTCGTCGGTTTCTTCATAGGGGAAACGCGCCGCAAACTCGCCATAGAGGCCTTCCGCCGGCACCAGCGCCGGTGCGGCCCGCATTTGTCGCTCGGCGGCGATGCGGATCAGCTGCCCGGCCATGTCGAGCAGACGTTTCTTCAGCCGTGCCTTGCGCGATTGCCAGGCGCCGCCGCCAAGCTTGTCGAGCGTCGCCTCGGCCGAATCCGAGCCATAGCGCGACAGCAGCTCGATGTTTTCCACCGGCAAGAACAGCCGATCGTCGCCGGCATAGTGGATTTCAAGGCAATCGTGCGGCGCACCGACTGCCTCGATGGTGCGCAGCCCGATGAAGCGGCCAATGCCATGGTCGGCATGCACGACGATATCGCCTGAAGACAATGCCGAAGCCTCGGCGATGAAGTCGGACGCGCGCTTCTTGCGCTTCGAGCGCCGGATCAGCCGGTCGCCGAGAATGTCCTGCTCGGCGACGACGACCAGTTTCTCGGTCTCGAAGCCGGATTCGAGCGGCAGCACGGCCAGGGCCGCCTGCCCTGGCTCAAGCCTTTCGGCTTCGGCAAGCGTCGCCACCGGCTCCAGATTGCCAAGGTGATGCTCGACCAGGATCTGGCCGAGCCGGTCGAGCGAACCTTCAGTCCAGCCGGCGACGACGACACGGCGGCGTGCAGCGCGCTCGTCGGAAATGTGTTTGACGACGACGTCGAAGACGTTGGCGTTAGGGTCGGCGCGTTCCTCGACGAAGCTGCGGCCATGGCGCGAGCCGGCATGGAACACCTTTTTCGCACCGGCATCGGGCGCGTCGAAGGAGGTGAAGTCGATCGCTTCGCGCGGACCAAGCGAGGCAATCAGGTTCTCGGGCGACAGATAAAGCTGATCCGGCGACACCGGCTTGTAGGGCACGGCATCCTTCAAGGCGCCGTCGGCCTGTTTTTTTCGCGCCTCGTAATGATCGAGGATCAGAGTGTGGCGCTCGGCCAGTGCCTCATGCGCCAGATGATCAAACACCACGGGCGCATCCGGCAGGTAATCGAACACGGTTTCCAGCCGCTCATAGAAGAACGGCAGCCAGTGCTCCATGCCGGCAAACCGCCTGCCCTCGCTGACCGCCGCATAGAGCCCATCGTCGCGCGAGGGCGCGCCAAAGGCTTCGATGTAGGCGCGGCGGAAGCGGCTGATGGTTTCCGGCGTCAGCGCCACCTCGCTCATCGCCTGCAGCGCCATCGACTTGCGTTGGCCGATGGTGCGCTGGGTTGCGGTGTCGAAGACGCGGATCGATTCCAGCGTATCGCCGAAGAAATCGAGGCGCAGTGCCTCCGTCCAGCCGGGCGCGAAGAGATCGAGAATGCCGCCGCGCACGGCAAATTCGCCGATGCCGCGCACCGTCGGCACCCGCTCGAAGCCGGAAGTCTCCAGCCGTGACACCAGCGCGTTCATGTCGATCTGGTTGCCGGGCTTGGCGTGAAAGGTCTGCGCCTCGACGAGTTCCGCCGGCGGAATGCGTTGAAGCAAGGCGTTCGCGGTGGTGAGAATGACGGCGCGGTGCGGCTTCTTCGCCAGCGCGATCATCGCTGCCAGCGCATCGAGCCGCCTTGCGGCGGCGTCGGCGCCGGGCGAGACGCGGTCGTAAGGCAGGCAGTCCCAGGCCGGCAGTTCCAGCACCGGCAGGCCCGGCGCGGCAAAGGCAAGCGCCTCGACGATCGCCGGCAGACGCTGGCCGTCGCGCGCCACGAACAGCACCGGCTTGTCAGGGGCGATCTCGTGCGCAGCCTGCACCAGCGCAAAGGCTTCGTAGCCGTCGGCGACGCCATCGACGATGAACTGGCCGGCGCGGCCTTTCGGCAGACCGATCGTAGGGATAAGGCTCATGGCTACACGTTGTTCAGAAGGTCATCTCCCGGCGCGAAGCCAGGATTTTTTGCAGGACGGTACAGTCGATATCCGCCGGAACCGGGCGTTCGCCAGTGACGAGAGGCAGGAATTCGGTGTCGGGAATGTCGAGGAGCCTCTCATATTGGTCGATTTCGTCGCCGGTCAAGGCGCCGATCTCGGCATCGGCGAAGCTGCCGAGTATAAGGTCCATCTCGCGCATGCCGCGGTGCCACGAACGAAACAGAAGCTTGCGGCGGCGGGCATCGAGCCCCTCGCTTGATCGTTTCGTTCCGGTCATCTTGCAACATCCTTGCCCAGGCGGCGCATATAGCGTGGATAGAAGGCGGTGTCAGCCTTGCGCTACAGTCGCCGCAACATAAGCTGACATCATGCGTCCCTCCCTCCTCGATCCGCTGTTTGTCCCGATCACCTCGCTTGCCGGGGTCGGGCCAAAAGTTGGCGCCCTGATCGAAAAAGTCGTAGCAGCCGACCTCGGCGACCGGGCCGCGCGCGCCGGGGATCTCTTGTTCGTGCTGCCGCATACTGTCATCGACCGCCGCAACCGGCCTGGCATCGCCGGCTCGGCGGAAGGCGCCATCGTTACGCTCGACGTCCGCATCGACCGCCACCAGCCGCCGCCACGCGGCAACAGGTCGGTCCCGTACCGGGTCTACGCCCATGACGACACCGGCGAGATCGCGCTGACCTTCTTCCATGCCCATGCCGCCTATCTCGAAAAAGCAATGCCCGTAGGCGAGCATGTCGTCGTCTCCGGCCGCATGGAATGGTTCAACGGCCGCCCGACCATGGTTCACCCCGACCATATCGCACTTGCCGACGACGCGGAAAACCTGCCGCTGGTCGAGCCGGTCTATCCGCTGACCGCCGGGCTCTCGGGCAAGGTACTGCGCCGGGCCATCGGCCAGGCGCTGGCCCGCCTGCCGGTGCTGCCCGAATGGCAGGACGGTGAGTTCCGGCGCCGCCATGCCTTTCCTGCTTTCAGCGATGCGCTCAACCGCATCCACAATCCTGCCGACCCGATCGACGTCTCCGTCGACGGCGCAGCGTGGCGGCGCCTTGCCTATGACGAGTTCTTGGCCGGCCAGGTATCGCTGGCGCTGGTGCGGGCCAAGGTCCGCCGATTATCTGGCCGGCCATTGGTCGGCGACGGCCGCATAGTCGAACAACTGCGCGTGGCACTCCCCTATTCGCTGACCATGTCGCAGGAAATGGCGCTTGCCGAAATCAACGCCGATCTCGGTGACCCCGAACGCATGCTGCGCCTTTTGCAGGGCGATGTCGGCTCCGGCAAGACGGTGGTCGCGCTGCTTGCCATGGCGCGTGCCGTCGAGGCCGGCGGCCAGGCGGCATTGATGGCGCCGACCGAAATCCTGGCGCGCCAGCATCTGGCAACAATTGCGCCGTTGGCGGAACGGGCCGGCCTGCGTGTCGCCGTCCTCACAGGTCGCGAAAAGGGCCGCGAGCGTGCCGACACGCTGACCGGGCTGGCCAATGGTGACATCGACATCGTCGTCGGCACCCATGCGCTGTTCCAGGAAACGGTGACGTTCCGTGACCTCGTGTTCGCCGTCGTCGACGAGCAGCACCGTTTCGGCGTCCATCAGCGCCTTGCCATTACCGCCAAGGGCGATGCGCCCGACATGCTGGTGATGACAGCAACGCCGATACCGCGGACGCTGGTGCTGACTGCATTCGGCGACATGGATGTGTCGAAGCTGACGGAAAAGCCGGCCGGCCGCCAGCCGATCCGCACCGTCACCTTGCCGCTTGAACGGCTCGACGAACTGATCGGACGCATGCTCGACGCCGTCGCCGATGGCCAGAAAATCTACTGGATCTGTCCGCTGATCGAGGAATCCGAGGAGATCAAGCTGATGTCGGCCGAGGACCGTTTTGCCTCGCTGAAGCCGCTGTTCGGCGACCGCATCGGCCTGGTGCACGGCCGCATGAAAGGCACCGACAAAGACGAGGCGATGCGCGCCTTCAAGCAGGGCGACACCCGTATCCTGATCGCCACCACCGTCATCGAGGTCGGCGTCGATGTGCCTGATGCGACGATCATGGTCATCGAGCATGCCGAGCGTTTTGGCCTCGCCCAGTTGCACCAATTGCGTGGCCGGGTCGGGCGTGGCGACAAGCCTTCATCCTGTGTGCTGCTCTACAAGGACCCGCTCGGCGAGACGGCAAAACGCCGTTTGTCGGTGATGCGCGAGACCGAGGACGGCTTCCGTATCGCCGAAGAGGATCTGAAGCTGCGCGGCGAAGGCGAGTTGCTCGGCACCCGCCAGTCCGGCACGCCGGGCTTCCAGGTGGCGCGCATCGAGGCGCATGCCGACCTGCTCGAGGCCGCTCGCGACGATGCGCGGCTGATCCTGTCGCGCGATCCGGAATTGCAGTCCGAACGCGGCACGGCGCTGCGCCTGTTGCTCTATCTGTTCGGCCGCGACGAGGCCGTGCGGCTCCTGCGTGCCGGCTGAGGCATCGTGTCGAGCGGCGGATTGGCAAGCGCGCCGTGGATCTGCTCGCCATTCACCGTCACCATTTTGACCGCCGGCGCCACCAAGCCGGCCGACACGATCAGCTTGGCTCCGTCCTCGATTGTCATGTCGAGCAGCACAATGTCGGATTTCGGCACATACATCAGAAAGCCCGTCGTCGGGTTGGGCGTACATGGCATGAATACGGCAATCAGCGGATCGCCTTCCCGGTCGAGCTTCTGGTTGATCTCGGTTTCCTTCTCGCTGGCGACGAAGACCAGCGACCAGACCCCTTTGCGCGGATATTCGACCAACCCGACCTGGCGGAACATGTCGCCCTTGTTCGACAGCACGGTCTCGAAAATCTGCTTCAGCGAACGGTAGATGCCGCGCACCAGCGGCATGCGGCCAAGCAGGCGCTCGCCGAAGTTGACGATGGCGCGGCCAACGATATTGGCGGTCATAAAGCCGATGAAGGTGATGAGGATCAGGGCAACGATCAGCCCAAAACCCGGCACTGGAAACGGCAGGTACGTGTCCGGATTGTAGTGTACCGGAATGTAGGGTTTCACCCAGGAATCGACCCAGCCGATCAGCGACCAGGCAATGTAGGCGGTAATCGCCAGCGGCGCGCAAACGACGAAGCCGGTCAGGAAATAGTTTCTCAGCCGGGTCATGCCTGAGGTCTTGAGAGCATCCGACATGGTTCACCGCAGCGTGTGTTTGCAGCGCGACACTACTGAACCCCAAGGCGCTTTGGAATGGCGAAGTTTTTAAACGAGACCTATTCCACCGTTACCGATTTCGCCAGATTGCGCGGCTGGTCGACATCCGTGCCCATGAACACGGCGGTGAAATAGGCGAGCATCTGGATCGGCAGTGCGTAGATGATCGGCGAGATGATTTCCGGCACATCCGGCAAAACGATCGTCTCCATCGTCTTCACCGTGGCGTGCGCGGCGCCCTTGCTGTCGGTGATCAGGATGATCTTGCCGCCGCGCGCCGCCACCTCCTGCATGTTCGACACGGTCTTTTCGAAGATGCGGTCATGCGGGGCGATGACGATGACGGGCATGTTCTCGTCGATCAGCGCGATCGGGCCGTGTTTCAACTCGCCGGCAGCATAGCCTTCGGCATGGATGTAAGAGATCTCCTTGAGCTTCAGCGCACCTTCCATGGCCAGCGGAAAATTGGTGTCACGGCCGAGATAAAGCACATTCTTGTAGTGCGAGAGGTCGCGCGCGATCTTTTCGATCTGCCCGTCGAGCTTTAGCACCTGGTTGGCATAACGCGGCGCTTCCGACAGCTCGCGTATCAGCGTTTTCTCGTGCTCCTGCGAAATCGTTCCGCGCGCCACGCCGGCCCGCACCGCCAGCGAGGCCAGCACGGAAAGCTGGCAGGTGAACGCCTTGGTCGAGGCGACGCCGATCTCCGGGCCGGCCAATGTCGGCAGGATGACGTCGGATTCGCGCGCCATGGTCGATTCGCGCACATTGACGACCGCGCCGATCTTCATGCCGGCCTTGCGGCAGTAGCGCAGCGACGCCAGCGTGTCGGCGGTCTCACCCGATTGCGAGATGAAGAAAGCGGCATCGTTCTTCGACAGCGGCATCTCGCGATAGCGGAACTCCGAAGCGACATCGATGTCGACCGGCAGCCGCGCATAGCGCTCGAACCAGTATTTGCTGATCAGCCCGGCGAGATAGGCGGTGCCGCAGGCTGAGATCGCCAGCCGGTCGATCTTGGCGAAATCGAACGGCAGGTCGAGCGGCTTCGAGACGCCGCTGATGAAATCAACATAATGCGCCAGCGTGTGCGAGATCACTTCCGGCTGCTCATGGATTTCCTTTTCCATGAAATGGCGGCGGTTGCCTTTGTCGACCATGAAGCTCGTGCTGAGCGACTGTTGGCGTTTGCGGTCGACCTTGTTGCCGCCCATGTCGAAGATATCGACCTCGTTGCGGCGCACCACCGCCCAGTCGCCGTCTTCCAGATAGGTGATCGAATTGGTGAAAGGGGCAAGCGCAATGGCGTCGGAGCCAAGGAACATCTGGCCGTCGCCATGACCGACCGCGAGCGGCGGGCCATTGCGCGCGCCGACGATCAGATCCTCGTCGCCCTTGAACATGATGGCGAGCGCAAAGGCGCCTTCCAGCCGCTTCAGCGCCTTGTGCGCCGCCTCAACCGGCTTCAGCCCCCTGGCCAGTTCGCGCGCCACCAGATGAGCGACGACTTCGGTATCGGTCTGCGAGGCGAAGCTGTAGCCGTCGCGCATCAGCTCGTCGCGCAATTCGGCGAAATTTTCGATGATGCCGTTATGGACGATGGCGACGCCGTCGGAAAAATGCGGATGCGCATTGCTCTCGTTCGGAACGCCATGCGTGGCCCAGCGCGTGTGGCCGATGCCGATCATGCCGTCGAGCGGTTCGTCCTTCAGCAGGCGCTCGAGATTGACCAGCTTGCCCTCGGCGCGGCGGCGGTCAAGCCTGCCGTGCTCGATCGTGGCGACGCCGGCCGAGTCATAGCCGCGATATTCGAGCCTTTTCAGCGCATCGACGATAAGCGGCGCGACCGGCGAGTCACCGACAATTCCAACGATACCGCACATGGCGCTTGCCCCCGATTCCGACCTCAAACCCGGCGCTATTTAGAGACTGCCGGGCTGTCGCGAAAAATCACATTCCATTTCGTCCGGTATCAGCCGGACTATCCTGCACAGATGCACCATGACAGGGCGCACTTGCAATCCGGTTACTGCAATTGCTCAGTTTCTCCGCTTATGTATCCTATCTCGGCTCAACGGCTCCAGAAATCAGTCAAAGACATGATGCGGCTATGAACGAACGAATTGACACGGTGACGCTTTGGCGTCCGGTTGGTCCCCGCGAACTGGAGTTGATCCAGAGGGCAGGGATGCGCGCCTTTCCTCCTCGACTTGCCGATCAGCCGATCTTCTATCCGGTTACCAGCGAGGCCTATGCCACCCAGATCGCCCGAGACTGGAACGTGCCCGCGAGCGGATCAGGTTTCGTGACGCGTTTCGAGGTGAGTCGCAGCTTTCTGGACCGTTACAGCGTCCAGCATGCCGGCAGCCGGGCGCATCTGGAATACTGGATTCCGGCCGAAGACCTGTCGGCCTTCAACGATGCAATCGTTGGCGAAATCCAGCTTGTGGCCGAGTTCCGCTAGTCTACCCTTTTTTGCGGGCCGCCGCGGCCTGAGAAAAACGCTCTCGCAACTCCTTGCCCTTGCCGGGTAGAGTCCGCTGGCGGGCGCGGCCGAAAGCCAGCGCATCGTCGGGTACGCTTTCGGTAATGACGCTGCCCGAGGCGATGTAGCCGCCCTTGCCGATCGACACCGGCGCCACCAGCGAGGAGTTCGAGCCTATGAAGGCGCCCTCGCCGATATCGGTGAAGAATTTCGAATAGCCGTCATAATTGCAGGTGATGGTGCCGGCGCCGATATTGGCGCCGGCACCGATGCGGGCATCGCCGATATAGGTCAGATGGTTGACCTTCGCGCCCTCCTCGACGATCGCCTGCTTGACCTCGCAGAAATTGCCGACCTTGGCCTTGGTTCTCAGATCGGCCCCGGGCCGCAGCCGCGCGAACGGCCCGACATCGCAATTCGACGCGATGGTGGCGCCTTCGATATGGCTGAAGGCATGGATCTTGGCCCCCGTCGCGATTTTCACGCCCGGCCCGAACCAGACATTGGGTTCGACGACCGTATCGGCGCCGATCTCGGTGTCGTGCGAGAAGAACACAGTTTCGGGCGCGATCAGCGTAACGCCAGAAAGCATCGCCTCGCGCCGCCGGCGCTGCTGCCAGATACCTTCCGCCTGGGCAAGCTCGGCACGGTTGTTGATGCCGAGCGCGTTCTCGAAACTGGCTTCGGTGGCGACGACATCAAGTCCCTGCGCAGCGGCGATCTCGACGATGTCGGTGAGATAATACTCGCCCTTGGCGTTCTTGCTGCCGACTTGATCGAGCAGCTTCAGCGCGTGCCTGCCGGCGACCGCCATCAGCCCGCCATTGCAGAAGGTGATCTTTTTCTCCTCGTCCGAGCAGTCCTTCTCCTCGCGGATGGCCACGAGCTTGCCGGCCTTTTCGATAAGCCGGCCGTAGCCCGAAGGATTTTCCGTACGGAAGCCGACCACGACGACGGCCGCACCTTCCGCCAGCTTCAGCCTCGCCGCCGCGAGCGCTTCCGGATCGATCAACGGCGTGTCGCCAAACATCACCAAGATATCGTCATAACCTTTTGATATTGCTGCACGTGCGGCAAGCACGGCGTGCGCGGTGCCGAGACGTTTTTCCTGAACGAAAGCCTCGGCCTTCGGCGCAAACTTGAGTGCAGCCTTGCGCATCTCATCGGCGCCATGGCCGATCACCAGCGCCAATTCGCCGCTGCCGGCGGCTTCGGCCGCCTTGACGACATGGGCAACCATCGGCAGGCCCGCGATTGTGTGCAGCACTTTCGGCACTGCACTCTTCATGCGCGTGCCTTCACCGGCGGCGAGGATGATGGACAGGCAGGATCTCTGGCTCATGGGGACAGCAACCGTTGAAAGGGGTCTGGAATCGAAGCGTTAGTAGCACCGGCGCCATGCTGCACCAATGCGGTTAAATTCCGGTGAGACGGTGGAACCTCCAACCCGCGACACGCTCAAGCCGATCGGCTCAGGCGGCTTCCGCCTCGTTGCGTGATGCGAAGCTGGGGGCTCGGCCACGGCCGTATTGCCGTGGCGAACAGTTCATGACCCGCTTGAAGGCTGTGCTGAAGGCGCTTTCGGATTCGTAGCCGAGCGAAAGCGCTATGACGGCGACGGGATCGCTGGAATTCGTCAGCCGGTCGCCAGCCAGCAGCATTCGCCAGCGCGTCAAATAGTCCATCGGCGACGCGCCAACCGTCTCCTTGAATCTGAGCGCAAAGGTCGATCGCGACATGCCGGCCCGTTCCGCCAGTTCCTGTAGCGTCCAGCCATGCGCCGGATCGTCATGCATGGCGCTGATCGCCGCGCCGATCTGTTTGTCCGCGAGGGCAAAGAGCCAGCCGATGCCACCTTTCAATCCTTCCGAAAGATGCAGCCGCAGCGCCTGAACCAGCATCATGTGGGCGAGGTGCTGGATCATCAGAAAGCCGCCCGGCTGCGGCTCGCGCAGCTCCTGCATCATCCGCTCCACAGACCAGCGCAGCGCCGACTGGTCCGACTCTTTGCGGATATGCACAATGGCTGGCAGCATCCGCAACAGCATGCCGGCATGATTGCCGCCAAGCGCGAAGCGGCTGCTGACCAGAAAGAAATCACCACCGCCATTGTGGGTCACGACACCGCCGGCTCGCGCAGGCGGAAAAATCTTGACGGCTTCAACAGGCGTCAAGCTCATGTCGCTTGCAAGGCGGAAAGGCCGTCCACTCGGCAGCAGGAAGCAGTCTCCCGTCTCAAGGCGCACTGCGTCAGCAACGCCCTCCACAGACAGCCAGCACCGGCCGGAGACCACCGCTCCGGTCTTGATGCTTTGCTGCTGGTCGGGGAACTGGATCGACCATTCACCACCAGCATCGAAACCGGCCGACATATAGTTTCGCGGCTTCAGCAGCGAGAGCACATCTGAAAGGGGATCCACAGGTCATTCCGGACGATTGCGAAGATAATACGGACTTTACCGCATAGATCGTATTTTCTCAAGCGCCTATCACGACACAACTGAGCCGCGAAAATGGTCGTGGCCAGAAACGAACAAGGAGAAGTCGTGATGCGTGTCTTCGTTACCGGAGCGACCGGATTCGTCGGTTCTGCCGTCGTTCAAGAACTCATCGGCGCCGGCCATCAGGTGCTCGGCCTCGCCCGCTCGGCGGCGTCGGCCAAGTCGCTTGCAGCCACCGGAGCCGAGGTGCATCGAGGTGACCTCGACGACCTCGAAAGCCTCAGCAGGGGCGCAGCCGCAGCTGATGGAGTGATCCATACCGGCTTCAACCACGACTTCTCGAAATTCGCGCAAAATTGCGAGATGGACCGGCGCGCCATCGAGGCCTTGGGCGGTGCACTCGAAGGCTCCGAGCGGCCCCTGCTCGTCACCTCCGGAACCGCGCTCCAGGCGCGGGGCCATATCGCGACCGAGGAAGATGCGCCTGTCCCCTCTTCCGCTTCGTATCCCCGCGCCTCCGAAGCGACAGCCGCCGCGCTGGCGGCACGCGGGGTGCGCGCGTCGGTTGTGCGCCTTCCTCCGTCGGTCCATGGCAAGGGCGACCACGCCTTCGTTCCTATTCTCATCGACCTCGCTCGCAACAAGGGCGTGTCGGCCTATATCGGCGAAGGGCTCAATCGCTGGCCTGCCGTGCATCGGTTCGATGCCGCCCGCGTTTACCGGCTTGCGCTCGAGCATGGAGCCGATGGCGGGCGATATCACGCGATCGCCGAAGAAGGCGTGCCGTTCAAGGACATCGCCGGCGTGATCGGCCGGCGCCTGAACGTGCCGGTCGTCGCCAAGTCCGCGGAAGAAGCCGCCGATCATTTTGGCTGGTTCGCTATGTTCGCGGCGATGGATGTCCCGACCTCGAGCGAACGGACCCAGGCGCTGCTGGGGTGGCAGCCGAGCGGACCCGGGCTGATCGCTGATATCGACCAGCCGGGCTATTTCGAAGGCTGAACAGACCCATGTCGGGCGGCAAACCTATCCCAATTGCCCCAGCACCGGAAAATTCTCGAGCAACCAATAGGACACCGCCTGCACGCCGCCGGTCAGGAAAAACACGCCGGCGACCACCAGCAACGCGCCGATGGCCTTTTCGACGCGGCCGAGATGGACGCGGAATTTCCCGAGAAAGCGCATGAAGGCGCCTGAAAACAGCGCCGCAACGAGGAAGGGAATACCGAGGCCGAGCGAATAGGCGGCGAGCAGCAGCGCGCCCTCGCCCACCGTCTCGCGGCCGCCGGCAAGCGTCAGGATCGGCCCCAGCACCGGGCCGATACAGGGCGTCCAGCCAAAGGCGAAGGCCAGGCCCATGACGTAAGCGGCGATCAGGCTGGCCGGCTTGCCTTGTGACTGGAAGCGCGCCTCGCGTGAAAGCAAAGGGATGCGCAGTACGCCGAGGAAATTCAGCCCCATCAGGATGATCAGCACGCCTGCCGCCATTGCCAGCGGCTCCTGCCAGACTCGCAGCAAATGGCCGATGGTCGAGGCGCCGGCGCCGAGCGCGACGAAGACGGTCGAGAAGCCGAGCACGAAGGCGATTGAGGAATTAATCAGCGCGCCTCGCGCGCCGGCCTTTGCCGTAATGCCGGCCTCGCCGCGGAAATCGTCGACCGACACGCCGGCCATATAGCACAGGTAAGGCGGCACCAGCGGCAGCACGCAGGGGGACAGGAAGGAAATTGCTCCCGCCCCGATCGCACTGACATAGCCGACGTCCAATGCCATTTCCGTCTCCCGATGACTGCGCAGCCATATAGCCGCGACAACAGCCGTCCGCCAATCACCATCGCGTGGCCCCATCACATTGGGTAGCAAGTCGGCGTCCGCCCGGGAAGAAAGGGCAGCCAGGCAGCGTTGATCAAACGAAACTGCGTTGTTCCGCACGCTTTTCGAAATGACCCAGGGAGAAGTCCATGAAAACGATCGCAATTGGCATGGCCGCGCTTTTGCTCGGCACTGCCGCATCCTTCGCTGCCGAGGCGTGGAAGGAAGCGGAGGTCGGCGGCACCAAGATCTACACCGACGCCAGCGGCATGACGCTCTACACCTACGACAAGGACGAGGCGGGCAAGTCGAACTGCTACGACAAATGCGCCGCCAATTGGCCGCCGCTGAAGGCTGACGCCAACGCCAAGGCCGAGGGCGAGTGGACGATCGTCGACCGCACCGACGGCACCAGGATGTGGGCCTACGAAGGTAAGCCGCTCTACACGTTCACCAAGGACAAGAAGGCCGGCGACGTGACCGGCGAGGGTGTCGGCGGCGTCTGGCATATCGCCAAGGCCGACTAGGCCTTGAGCTTCTAATCGGCTGTAACAGGCAGTAACACGGCTGGTCGCTGGGAACTCGACCCAACCGCCCCGGCGGCCAGCTTTTCAGCACGGTACTTCCTTGCGACTGTCCGAGCAAAATGCCGGGCTACCGATTGCGCGCTTCACAGCATCTGTTCAAGCAGGGCTGGCGCGTGCTCGATGTTTCTCTTATATCCGCGGGAGAGTTTGTCCCGTTCTCCAGGATCAATTGCCGGGTTTGTCCAGCGATAGGCTGCTCATTTCCCTTGTCCAGGATTGCGGAAATCGCATGGCGCGCCGTTGGGTTGCGCATTCGGTACAGGGCCGCATTTTGACTGCTTGGCCTTGACCGGATGCAAAAGCGCGGCCATGTGAGCGACACATTGAACGAGATTTCGTCGCGCGCAGCGGAATTCTTCTGCCGCATTACAACTGATATGAGACCGTATGGACGTCGTCGTCGTCGAATCGCCGGCCAAGGCGAAGACAATCAACAAGTACCTCGGCAAGAACTACAAGGTTCTGGCCTCGTTCGGCCATGTCCGCGATCTGCCGGCCAAGGATGGCTCGGTGCGTCCGGATGAGGACTTTGCCATGTCCTGGGCCGTCGACACCGCGTCTGGAAAGCGTCTCGCCGATATCGCCAAGGCGGTCAAGGACGCCGACGGGCTGATCCTCGCCACCGATCCGGACCGCGAGGGCGAAGCGATCTCCTGGCATGTCCTGGAAGTGCTGAAGCAAAAGCGCGCGTTGAAGGACAAGCCGGTCAGCCGCGTCGTCTTCAACGCCATCACCAAGGCGTCCGTGCTGGAGGCGATGGCCAATCCGCGCCAGATCGACGCGCCGCTGGTCGATGCCTATCTCGCTCGCCGTGCGCTCGACTATCTGGTCGGCTTCACGCTGTCGCCCGTGCTGTGGCGCAAGCTGCCCGGCGCCCGCTCCGCCGGCCGCGTCCAGTCGGTGGCGCTGCGTCTGGTCTGCGACCGCGAATCCGAGATCGAGCGCTTCATCCGCGAGGAATACTGGCAGGTCGCCGCCATTCTCGGTACGCCGCGCAAGGATAATTTCGAGGCGCGGCTGACCGCCTTCGAGCGCAAGAAGCTGCAAAAGCTCGACATTTCCAACAAGGCGCAGGCCGACGACATCAAAGCGATGCTCGAAGGCGCCAGCTTCAAGGCGGCGTCGGTCGAAGCCAAGCCGACCAAGCGCAATCCCGGGCCGCCCTTCACCACCTCGACGCTGCAGCAGGCAGCCTCATCGGGCCTCGGCTTTTCGGCCAACCGCACCATGCAGGTGGCTCAGCGGCTCTATGAGGGCATGGAGATCGGCGGTGAGACCACCGGCCTGATCACCTACATGCGAACCGACGGCGTGCAGATGGCGCCGGAGGCGATCTCTGCCGCGCGCGATGCGATTGCCAAGGAATTCGGCCCTAAATACCTGCCTGAAAAGCCGCGCTACTATTCCGCCAAGGCCAAGAATGCCCAGGAGGCGCACGAAGCGATCCGTCCGACCGATTTCATGCGCACGCCGGCTTCCGTCAGGCAGTATCTCGACGCTGACCAGGCGCGGCTTTACGAGATGATCTGGAAACGCGCCATCGCCAGCCAGATGCAGCCGGCCGAGATAGAGCGCACCACGGTCGAGGTCGAGGCCATCAACGGCCCGCGCACCGCCGAGCTTCGTGCTGTAGGCTCGGTTGTTCGCTTCGACGGCTTCCTTGCCGCTTACATCGAGCAGAAGGAAGAAGATTCGGAAGACGAGGAAAGCCGCCGCCTGCCCGAGATCCGTGCCGGCGAGCAGCTCACACGCGAGGCGATCAACGCCACCCAGCACACCACCGAGCCGCCGCCGCGTTATTCGGAAGCTTCGCTGATCAAGAAGCTGGAAGAGTTGGGCATCGGCCGGCCGTCGACTTATACGGCGATCCTGAAGACGCTCGAGGATCGTGACTATGTCACCATCGACAAGCGCAAGCTGGTGCCGCAGGCCAAGGGCCGGCTATTGTCGGCCTTCCTCGAAAGCTTCTTCGAGCGTTATGTCGAGTACGACTTCACCGCTTCGCTGGAGGAAAAGCTCGATGAGATTTCCGACGGCAAGCTCGCATGGAAGGACGTGCTGCGCGATTTCTGGAAGGATTTTTCCGGCGCTGTCGCCGACATCAAGGAGTTGCGCGTCACCGACGTCCTCGATGCATTGAACGAGGAACTGGCGCCGCTGGTCTTTCCCGCGCGGGAAGACGGTTCGAACCCGCGCATCTGTCCGAAATGCGGTACCGGCAACCTGTCGCTGAAGCTCGGCAAGTTCGGCGCCTTCGTCGGCTGTTCGAACTATCCCGAATGCTCCTTCACCCGCCAGCTCGGCGACGCCGCCAATCCCAATGGCGAGAACGGCGGTGGTGAAGACGGCACCAAAGTGCTCGGCAAGGACCCCTATACCGCCGAGGAGATCACGCTGCGCAATGGCCGGTTCGGCCCCTATATCCAGCGCGGCGACGGCAAGGATGCCAAGCGCTCCAGCCTGCCCAAGGGCTGGACGGTCGATTCGATCGATCACGAAAAGGCGCTCGCCTTGTTGTCGCTGCCGCGCGACGTCGGCAAGCACCCGGAATCCGGCAAGATGATTTCGGCCGGGCTGGGGCGCTACGGGCCGTTCGTGCTGCATGACGGCACCTACGCCAATCTCGACAGCATCGAGGACGTGTTCTCGATCGGCCTCAATCGCGCCGTCTCGGTGATCGCCGAGAAGCAATTGAAGGGCAAAGGCGGCCGCAATGGCGGCACAGCCGCTGCGCTCAAGGAACTAGGCGAGCATCCTGCCGGCGGCGGCAAAATAGTCGTGCGCGACGGCAAATACGGGCCTTATGTGAATTTCGGCAAGGTCAATGCGACGCTGCCGAAGGGCAAGGATCCGCAATCGGTGACGATCGAGGATGCGGTGGCGCTCATTGCGGAAAAGGAAGCCAAGGGCGGCAACGGTGCCAGGAAGCCCTTCCGCAAAGCGGCCGCGCCTGCGAAGAAACCGGCTGCGGCCAAAAAACCGGCGGCCAGGAAAAAGGGATAGGACGGGTTGGCGCGCAAAGTCTCCGGAAGAAGCCACGGCGATCTGCGCACCGCCGATACCCGTGCCAAGGTCAGGGACAATTACCGGCCTTCACGCGACGAGATACTGCGTTACATCGCCGAAAATCCGGACCGCGCCGGAAAACGCGACATCGCCAAGGCGTTTGCGCTGCGCGGCGAAGACCGTATCTGGCTGAAGGACGTCTTGCGCGACCTGCAGGATGAAGGCCTGCTGACCAAGGAGCGCAAGCGGCTTGCCCGTGTCGGCGCCCTGCCCCACGTCGCGGTGCTCGACATCTTCGGCCGTGACGCCGACGGTGTGCTGCTGGCGCACCCGACCGAAGCGATTGGCAATGGCGAACCTCCGGTCATAGCGATCCGCGTGTCGCGCGGCGGCAATGGCCCGACGCCGGGCATCGGCGACCGCGTGCTGGCCAAGACCTTTCGGACCGACGATCCGGCGGGTCCGGCCTATACGGGCCGGGTGATGAAGATATTCGAGAAGCGCACCGATGCGGTTCTCGGCGTTTTCCGTGTGCTGAAGGACGGCACGTTCCGCATCGAACCGGTGGAAAGGCGTCAGCCGGAGCTGGTCGTCGACAAGGAATTCCAGAACGGCGCCAAGAACGGCGACCTGGTCGAGGTCGAGCCGGCACGGGCCTCGCGCTACGGGCTGCCGCGAGCCAAGGTTCTGGCGGTGTTGGGGTCGCTGACCAGCGAAAAGGCGGTCTCGATGATCGCCATCCACGCACACGACATTCCGCATATTTTCCCCGCCGACGTCATCGCCCAAGCGGAGGCGGTCAAGCCGGCGACGCTTGCCGGCCGCGAGGATTGGCGCGAGCTGCCGCTGCTCACCATCGATCCGGCCGATGCCAAGGATCATGACGACGCGGTGTTCGCCATGCCTGACACCGACGAGAAGAACGCCGGCGGCGTGGTTGTCACCGTCGCCATTGCCGATGTCGCTGCATACGTGCGCTATGGCACGGCGCTCGATCGCGAAGCGCTGAAGCGCGGCAATTCGGTCTATTTTCCCGACCGAGTCGTACCGATGCTGCCGGAGCGCATCTCGAACGACCTCTGTTCACTGCGCGAGGGCCAGGATCGTCCGGCGATAGCGGTGCGTATGACTTTCTCGGCCGATGGCCACAAACTCAGACATTCCTTCCATCGCGTCATGATGAAGTCGGCGGCGAAACTCGCCTATCAGCAGGCGCAAGCGGCGATCGACGGCGCACCGGACGACACGACTGGCCCGATCCTCGATACGGTGCTGAAGCCGCTATGGGACGCCTACGCGATCCTGAAGCGCGGCCGCGACACCCGCCAGCCGCTCGAACTCGATCTGCCCGAGCGCAAGATCCTGCTCAAGCAGGACGGCACCGTCGACAAGGTCGTCGTGCCGGAGCGGCTCGACGCGCACAAACTGATCGAAGAGTTCATGATCCAGGCCAATGTCGCCGCCGCCGAGACACTCGAGGCGAAGCGCCAGGCGCTGGTCTACCGCATCCACGATGCGCCCTCGCTCGCCAAGCAGGAATCGCTGCGTGAATTCCTGCAGACGCTCGGCCTGTCGCTGGCGCGCGGCGCGCAAATGCTGCCGAACCAGTTCAACGGCATCCTCGCTCGCGTGCGCGGCGCCGATAATGAGGGGCTGGTCAACGAAGTGGTGCTGCGCTCGCAGAGCCAGGCCGAATATTCGCCCGCCAATATCGGCCATTTCGGCCTCAACCTGAAGCGCTACGCGCATTTCACCTCGCCGATCCGTCGCTATGCCGACCTGATCGTGCATCGTGGGCTGATTGCCGCACTCGGCCTTGGTCCGGGGGGCCTGACGCAGGACGAGGCGGAGCGGCTGGAAGAGGTCTCGGCGCTGATTTCGGCGACCGAGCGGCGCGCGATGGCCGCCGAGCACGACACGGTCGACCGGCTGATCGCCGCCTTTCTCGCCGAGCGCATCGACGACCGTTTCGACGCCCGCATCTCGGGCGTCACCAAATCGGGCCTGTTTGTCCAATTGCCGCAGTACGGCGCGGATGGCTTCATTCCGGTTTCAACCCTGGGCGGCGACTACTATATATACGACGAAACTGCTCGATCGCTTTTCGGAGAACGCACCGGCAAGGGCTATCAGCTTGCTGATCGCGTCGAGGTTCGCCTGATCGAGGTGGCGCCGATGGCCGGCGCGATGCGTTTCGAGATGCTGACCGAGCCAAAGCCGCTGCCCGGCTCCAAACGGTCGTTCCACAAGGCCAAAGGCCGCGCCCGGGCGTCGCAATCGCGTCCAGGCTCGCGCGGCAGGAGACGGTAATGCCAACAGAACTGCAGGTGGAAGAACGGATTTTCCGTGGCGAACATCACTCGGGCCGGACCGCCCGGCCGCTATGGACGGCAATGAAGCGCGGTATGCTCGGCCGCTGCCCGCATTGCGGCGAGGGCAAGCTGTTTCGCGCCTTCGTCAAGACCGTCGACAAATGCGATCATTGCGGCGAGGAGCTCCACCACCATCGCGCCGACGACCTGCCGGCCTATCTCGTGGTCGTCATTGTCGGCCACATCGTGCTCGGGGCCTTCATGGGTGTCGAGGCGACCTCGACGCTGTCTACCTGGCAGCACATCGCCATCTGGGTGCCATTGACCATCATTCTGGCCGTCGTCCTGCTGCAACCGGTCAAGGGCGCTGTCATCGGCCTGCAATGGGCGTTTTATATGCACGGCTTTGGCGGTGAAGAAGATCTGATCGAGTCGCATCCCGAGGCTTGAAACCGAGGCTGGCGCAATCGGCATGGCTGGACGCCACTTTCGCATCGGAGAAGATTCCGCTAGGTCGACCGCATGGACGTTATGACCAAGGCGGAAGTCGACAAGGTTGAGCGGATCGCGCTCGAGGCCAAGCCTATACGCCCACGCGACGCCGCGACGCTGATCCTGCTCGACCGCAAAGGCGACGAATTCCTGGTGCTGATGGGCCGGCGCCACGCCGGTCATGCCTTCATGCCGGGAAAATTCGTGTTTCCTGGCGGCCGCACAGATCCGGCCGACAGCCGCATCTCAATAGCCACCGCACTTCATCCCGAGGAAGAAGCGAGATTGACCGCTGGTATCGGTCGCACCAGCCCGGCTCGCGCCCGCGCGATTGCCCTGTCGGCAATCCGCGAAACCTATGAGGAGGCCGGCCTGCTGATCGGTCAAAAAGGCGTGTTCGCAACCGCCAGGCGCGACTGGCAGGGCTTTGTCGAACACGGGGTCATCCCATCACTGCAAGCGCTGCGCTTCGTCGCACGCGCCATCACCCCGCCCAACCGGGTGCGCCGCTTCGATACGCGCTTTCTCGCCGCATGGCGCGACGATGTCGCCGTTGAACTGCCGGGTGGCGGTCCGACCAACGAGTTGGAGGACGTCGTTTGGCTGCCGCTGGCCAAGGCCAGGCAAGCCGATATTCCAGACATCACGCGCACGGTCCTGGAGGAACTGGAAATGCGGCTCGCCTGGGATCCGTTGCTGAGCCCCGGCAGTCCCGTGCCGTTCTACCGGCTTGTCCGCAATCGCTTCGTCCGCGAAATTCTCTAGAGCAGCCAGGCATTCCATGACAGTCGATACCCAGCCGCAGGGCAAGGAACGCGTACACTGGCTGCCGATGGTCGCGGCGATCTCGTCGATCAGCGTCGTCGGCATTGCCATCGGCCTTGGCATGCCGCTGCTCAGCGTGATCCTGGAAACGCGTGGCCATTCCGCGTCGATGATCGGTCTCAACACCGCGGTCGCCGGCCTCGCCTCTATCGCCGGCGCGCCGCTCGCCACCCCGCTTGCCATGCGGTTCGGGGTCGCCTGGACGATGCTTGCCATGATCGCCGCCGGGGCGCTGGCCTTTGTCGGTTTCCATTTCGCGCCAGCTTTCTGGATGTGGTTTCCGCTGCGCGTGCTGCTGCATATCGCGCTGACGGTGCTGTTCATCCTGTCGGAATTCTGGATCAGCACCTCGGCGCCGCCACACCGGCGCGGACTGGTCCTCGGCATCTATGCCACCGTGCTGTCTCTCGGCTTTGCCGCCGGGCCTTGGCTGTTCGCCCATCTCGGCAGCAGTGGCTTCCTGCCCTTCGGCGTTACCATCGCCTTGGTTACGCTCGCTGCCATACCGGTCCTGGCGGCACGCAACGAGAGCCCGACGATCGTCTCGGACGGCGAAACCAGCAATTTCCTGCGTTACATCTGGCTGGTGCCGACGGCGACCGCCGCCGTGCTGGTGTTCGGCGCGGTCGAGACCGGCGGCTTTGCACTGTTCCCGGTCTACGGTAGCCGCATCGGCTACTCAGAGGCGGACGCCGCCCTTTTGCTCACCATGATCGGGCTTGGCAACGTGCTGTTACAGATCCCGATCGGCATGATCAGCGACCGCGTAAGCGACCGTCGCTATCTGCTGATGGCCTGTGCCACCGTCGGGCTTGCCGGCACGGTCTTCATGCCGTACTTCGCGCAGAACTGGCATTTGATGGCAGCGCTTCTGTTCGTCTGGGGCGGTGTGGTCGCTGCCATGTACACAATCGGCCTGGCGCATCTCGGCTCGCAGCTTTCCGGCCACGAATTGGCCTCCGCCAACGCCGCCTTCGTGCTCTGCTACGGCGTCGGCATGGTGCTTGGCCCGCAGGCGATCGGCATCGGCATGGACGCTTTCGGGCCGTCGGGCTTCGGTTGGGCGCTCGGCCTGTTCTTCGCCTGCTATATCGTGCTGGTCGGCACCAGGCTGCTCCGCAAAATCCTCTGAGTCGGCCCAGCTGCCGACATCGCTCCCACTGCTGACCAACTCCTGACACAACCATGTCAGGAGGGCTCGAGTATATGCTCCCCCAAAGTGCATAAGCAGGGAGACCTCGGATGATCGATAGTGGCTTTGAGACGAAATCGCTGCGGATGGAATTGCTGCTGCTGGTGACCTTTCAGGCACCGGCAGCCGATGTCGACCGCATCATGGAGGCGGTGGTCGCGATCGCGCCGCTCGAAATGGGCAAATATGACAGCAATGCCTTTCAGTCGGCGGACGGCATCGAACGTTACCGGCCGCTTGAAGGTGCCGCCGCCGGCGCCGAGACGGAATTGCGCAGGCGGTCGGGGACTGTCGAGATGTCGTTCGAACTGCCTGATGACCAGAAGCTCGCCGCACGCGTCGTCGAGGCGATTTATCAGGTTCACAGCTATCAGGAACCGGTGATCCGCATTCAGCCACTGCTTGCCAGCCGCTCCAAGGGTCTCGACGACCGCACCAACCCGAACCGCTGGTGGAACACGACGGGAGACTGGAAGAAGGCGTTACAACCGGAAACCGTCGCGGCGGAGTGACCGGAACCTGGTCGTATCTCGGTTTGAATTTGGCTGTCAGGAAGCCTGCCGATGAATGATGAAGCAAACCGCAAACCGGCAAGCGATCCCCAGGACCTGGCGCGGCTATTGGTTTCTCGCGAGCAAGCGGGAGACGCGGAAGGAATGGCTGCTCTTTACGAACCCGGTGCCATCCTCGATACCGGCAACGGACAGTTGGCCTGCGGCAGAGATGCCATCCGCCGATTTTACGCCAAGTTGGTGGCAGCGGGACGAAAGTTTGATCTCGGAGATCAGCGTCCGGCTATCATCAACAGGGATTTGGCGCTCACTTCCACGCGCCTTGCCGATGGCACCGTAACTGCGGAAATCGCTCGCCGGCAAGGTGACGGGAACTGGCTTTGGGTGATCGATCAGCCGTCCATCGCTCGATATTCATAGCCAGCATTCAAACTGAGACGCCACCCAGAGGACGGCCGGAGGCACACAGGAGCCTCCCGCGGCTGTCGGCACCCAATCAACTTGTCGGGTTTTGGTAGCACTCAATGTCCGCTTCGTCCCCAGCCTCCATCGGCTGGCATAAACCCGGACAACTCATGTGCTACCTAATCCGGACAACTCATCTGCTTACGACACAGAACCTGGACAAGGGTTGACTTTCCGGGCGCGTTCTTTATGTGTCGCGGCAAGTTTCCCGCGTCCGGGTGTTTTCCCGTGCTCCAGCGGCCAAAACTCCACGAACATTTAACGGACGAATATCATGGCCAAAGCCGCAAACATCAAGATCAAGCTTCTGTCGACCGCCGACACCGGTTTCTTCTACGTGACCAGCAAAAACAGCCGCACCAAGACGGACAAGCTGTCGTTCCGCAAATACGACCCGGTCGCCAAGAAGCACGTCGAATTCAAGGAAACCAAGATCAAGTAATCGGGTTTTTTCTCGCAGTACCGAAACGCCGCCTTCCGGGCGGCGTTTTTCATTTCGGGATGCAGGGTTAGCCGATGCGATCGCCGCTTGCCGGATCGAACAGATGGAGCGATGCCGGATCAGCCGACAGGCGCACGGCCTCACCTGGCTTCACGCTGGCCCGGCCCATGGCAAACACGCAGACCTGCTGGCCGGCAAGCCTGGCATAGAACTGGGTGGACAAGCCGAGCGGCTCCACGACACCCACCTCGCCCTTCAGCGCGCCATTGTCGGCGAGCCGGATATGCTCGGGCCGCAAGCCGACGGTGATCGCATCGCCATCCCTGAGCGGCAGTCCGTCCGGCAGCCTCAGCTTTTGGCCGTCGGCCAGGATGGCATCCGGCTTGGCGCCCTTTTCAACCACGGCAGACAGAAAATTCATGCCGGGCGAGCCGATGAACCCGGCGACGAACATGTTGACCGGCCGGTCGTACAGATCGAGCGGCACACCGACCTGCTGGACGAGGCCGTCATGCATGACGACGATGCGGTCGGCCATTGTCATCGCTTCGGTCTGGTCGTGGGTGACATAGACCGAAGTGGTCTTCAATTGCTGGTGCAGCGCCTTGATCTCGGCACGCATGTGAACGCGTAGCTTGGCATCGAGGTTCGAAAGCGGCTCGTCGAAGAGAAAGACCTTCGGGTCGCGTACGATGGCACGGCCCATGGCGACGCGCTGACGCTGGCCGCCGGACAATTGCCGAGGCAGGCGCTGCAGAAGCGCATCGAGCCCGAGCCGCTTGGCGGCCCCGTCCACCCTTGCATCGATCACCGGCTTCCCGGCCTTCCTCAGCATCAGGCTGAAGCCCATGTTCTTCGACACGTCCATGTGCGGATAGAGCGCGTAGGACTGGAATACCATGGCAATGTCGCGGTCCTTTGGCGCAATATCGTTGACCAGGCGCTCACCAATATGGATTTCGCCTTCGGAGACCTCCTCCAGCCCGGCGATCATACGCAGCAGTGTCGACTTCCCGCAGCCGGACGGGCCGACCAGAACGACGAACTCGCCGTCGGCGATTTCGAGATCGACTGCGTGCAGAACGCGCACCGCTCCATAGTCTTTGCGGACTTTGTCAAGTGTAACGGAGGCCATCGATCTATCCCTTGACGGCGCCGGCGGTAAGGCCGGTGACGAGGTAGCGTTGCAGGAAGGCAAAGAAGACGCAGACCGGGATCAGCGCCAGGATGGAAGCCGCCATCATCTGTCCCCAGTCGACCGCGAATTTGCCGATATAGGTGAGCAGGCCGACCGCGAAGGTCTTCTGGTCGTCGCTGGAAATCAGCATCAGCGCAAACAGCAACTCGCTCCAGGCGGCGGTAAAGACGAAGCCGAGCGTCGCGCCCATGCCGGGCAGCGTCAGCGGCACGATCACCTTGCGCATCGCCTGCAGGCGCGTGCAGCCGTCGATCATCGCTGCCTCTTCCAGGTCTCGCGGGATGCCGTCGAAGAAAGATTGCATCAGGAAGGTGGCAAAGGCCGTATTGAATGCGGTGTAGATGATGACGAGGCCGGTCAGGCTGTTGATGAGGCCGATCTGTCCCATGATGCGGTAGATCGGCGGAATGACCATCACCAGCGGAAAAGTCTGGGTGAGCAAAAGCAGGATGGCCAGGGTCGCCTTGCCGCGGAAGGAAAATCGCGACATGGCGTAGCCGGCCAGCGTGGCAATGACCGTTACGAAGGCTGCCGTCGACACCGAAACGATAACGCTGTTCAGGAAATAGCGTGGAAAATCGGTGGCTTCGAGCACGGTGACGAAGTTCTGCAGCGTCGCTTGCGACGGCCAGAAAGTGATGCCTTCGGAATAGAGCAGCCGCTCCGGCGTAACCGAGATCTTCAACGTCCAGAAGATCGGGAACAACGCGAAGGCCATATAGGCGGCGATGGCGCCGTAAAGGCCGATACCGCCGAGGACGCGCGAGGAAGCGGAGCGTCCGGCAATCATCAGACGTGCCTCACCAGCGAACGGCGGATGCCGATAAGCGCAACCGCGTAGACGATGAGCAGCACAAGCAGCAGGACCGCCACTGCGGAGGCATAGCCTTTGTCCAGCGACTTGAACGCGCTGACATAGATATAGACCGGCACTGTGGCGGTCGAACCGGCAGGCCCGCCTTCGGTCATGACGAAGATCAGGTCGGCGAATGTGGCGATCCATATGGTGCGCAGCATGACGGTAATGACGATGGTCGGCGCCAGGAACGGCAGCGTCACCTTGGTGAAGCGCTGCCACGGCGAGGCGCCGTCGATCGCCGCCGCCTCATGCAGTTCTGACGGGATCGACTTCAACGCCGCCAAAAGGGTGATGGCAAAAAAGGGAATGCCGAACCAGACATTGGCGACGATCGGCCCCCACATGGCTGTCGAGGGATCGGAGAGCACGTTGGTTGGCTCGGCTTTCAGCCCCAAGGCGTAGAGCCAATGCGGCAGCGGCCCGATGATCGGGTTGAACAGCCAGGCCCAGGTCAGGCCCGAGAGGAAGGACGGTACCGCCCAAGGCAGGAACACCACGGCCTGCACGATCTTTCTGCCCCGGAACGGCGTATCGAGCAGCAGCGCCAGGCCAAGTCCAAGGAAAAATTGGAAGAACAGGCTGGCTGCCGTCCACCATAGCGTGTTGACGAGCGCCTGCCCGAGCACAGGATCCGACAGCATCGCCTGATACTGCCCAAGCCCGACATATTCGGATTTGAAAGCGGAGAATTTGCGGAACGAGTAGCCGACACCGATAACCAGCGGCACCAGGAGCACGACGACCAGCAGCGCGATCGCCGGGCTGAGATAGAGCCAAGGCTCGATCACGGCATGGGATAGCCGCTTCTTTCGCGGCCTGCCGGCGGATCGGATTTCGGACACGGCATAGGTCATTGGTACTGGATCGTCTCCTGGGTAAGCACGGGCTGGCGACAGCGCCTTCCCCGTTTACGGGGAGATGCCGGTCCACCCTCCGCAGCTGCAGCGCAGCTGCTGCGGAGGACGGGCAGGCAGATGAGAGGCAACACGAGCCACGACGGGTTGGCGCCGCCCTCATCCGTCACTTCGTGACACCTTCTCCCCGTGAACGGGAGAAGGAAGAAGAGCTATTTCTTGTTCTTGGCCAGCCAGTCCTGCTGTTCTTTGGTCAGGAACTTGGCCCATTCGTCAGCCACGTCCTTGGCCGCTTTCTGGCCAAGCAGCACTTCCTGAAAATTCTTGATCGCCACCTGGTCGACGAAATTGCCCAGATTTTCCAAATGCGTCGGAGGTGTCACCATCTCGTATTTGTCGCCGTTGTTCAGTTCCTCGAACCAGCCCTTGAACTGCTCGGTCCTGAAGTGGGCGTCCTGGTCGGCGCCGTTGTGGATTGGAATGACGCCGACTTCCTTTGCCCATTCCAGATTGTCCTTGGGCGACAACAGCGTCGCCATCAGCTTCCAGGCATCGTCCTTGTGCTGGGAATTGGCGAACATCGCCCAGCCGGCATAACCGAGCGTCGGATAGGATTTGCCGCTCGGCCCGACCGGCATCGGCGCCACGGCGAAATCGTCGGCGCTCATCTTGTCGGCGATGCCGAGCAGCGCGTCGGGATCCTGGTTCAGCATGGCGCAGGTGCCGCTGTAGAACCCGGTGACGGTCTCGTTGAAACCCCAGCTCACCGCATCTTTCGGCGCCAGGCCGTTCTTGTACATGTCGGCGAGCATCTGCAGGCCCTTGACCGAGCCTTCCTCATTGATGGTCGAGGTGCCGTCCTCGTTGAAATAGCCGCCCTTGCCGGCGGCGATGTTCATGAACATGTGCATGCCGTTGAAGGCGCCCGGGCCGCCGCGCAGGCAGTAGCCGTATTTGCCCGGTATCGCCGAGATTTTTTTGGAGTCCTCGACGAATTCATCGAGCGTCGCCGGCGGACCGTCCAGACCGGCCTCCTTGAACAGCCTCTTGTTCCAGAACAGCGCGTTCAGGTAATAGCCGTAAGGGATCATGTACTGCTTGTTATCGACCGTCGAGCCGAACTGCTTGGCACGCTCGCCAAGCGTTTTGGCATCATCCCATTTGGCCATGTATGGCCCGAGATCCTCGAGCTGGCCGTTGGTCGCATAGAGGCCCATCCAGCGCTCCGGCATCTCGACGATGTCGGGCGTGTCGCCGGCCTGCACCATGGTGAGGAACTTCTCGAACGCCTGGCCCCAGGGCAGCGATACCAGCTCGACCTTGACACCCGGATTGGCCGCCTCGAATTCGGCGATCTGCTTCTTGAGGAATTCGGTACGCGGCGGACTGGTGATGACCTCGACCATCTTGACCGTGGAATCGGCCAGCACGCTGCCGGCGGAAATCGCCAGACCCGCGACGGCACCAAGAAGGATGCTCAGTTTTTTCATGTTCAGCACTCCCATTTTGAACGGCTCCTTTATCTTTTTGCTCTGTCGAAGGCCCGGGCAACATCCGCCCACAGGTCTTCGACACTTTCCAATCCGACACTGAAGCGGATGGTTCGTGGGCTGACGCCGAAGCGCGCCATCGAATTCAGGCCCGGCGTCTGCTCGAGCGAGGCCTTTGCCGGAACGATCAGGCTCTCATGGCCGCCCCAGCTGACGCCGATCCGAAAGAGTTTCAGCGCATCGACGAAAGCCGGGATGTCGACGTCTTCCGTCACTTCGAACGAGAACAGCCCGGCATAGCCGGCAAGCGTCGCCTTGCCTGGATGGTTGGAATAGGCCGGGTGGTTGACCCGCTCGACATGGTCATGCGCCTTCAGCCGTTCGGCGATGGTCAGCCCGCTCTTCATGTGATGCGGCAACCGCAGCGGCAATGTGCGCAGGCCACGCAGCAACAGCCAGGCCTCGAAAGGCGAAAGTTTCCCGCCGAGATAGGAATAGGTCTGCTCGTTGATATGTCGGATATGGGCGGCCGAACCGGCCACCACACCGGCGACGGTGTCGCTGTGGCCGCCGAGATATTTCGAGGCCGAATGCAGCACCAGGTCGACACCGTGCGAAATCGGCTTCTGGAACACCGGCGTCGCCCAGGAATTGTCGATCGAGGTGATGATGCCCTGCTCTTTGGCCAGCCGCGCGAGCTGGGTTATGTCCTGGAGCTCGAACATCATCGACGTCGGGCTTTCCAGGTAGAGCAGCTTCGCGCCGGGAAGTGCTGCCGCGACCGCGTCCGGATCGGAACCGTCGACATAGTCGACCTTGATGTTGAGCCGTGGCAAAAGCCGTTCGAACAGCCGGTAGGCATCGCCGTAGCAATTGCGCACGACAACCATGCGCTCACCGGCACCGACGAAAGCAAGCACCGTGGCGCTGATCGCCGCCATGCCGCTGGAAAAGCCGCGCGCGGCCTCCGCGCCTTCGAGAGCGGCGACACGCGCCTCGAACTCCATGACCGTCGGGTTGTCGCCGCGCGAATAGATCGGCTGACGTCGCCTGCCGGCGAATGTGTCGGCCATCTCGGAATAGTTGGCGAAGGTGAAGAGCGAAGTCTGGTAAATCGGCGGGACCACCGCGCCGCCGGGGAAAGGCTCGTCATGGGCGAGAAGCGTCGCTGCCTCGGCGAGATAGTCGTTTTCGAAACCGGCGGGATGATCGCTCATTTCTGGCCTGAAAGTTCGAGTTTGGCCGCGCCGCGCTTCAGATCGTCCTCGACGGTGGCGATCAGCTTGAGCGCCTCGGCCCGGGCCCCCTCCGGATCGTGCGCGGCGATGCGTTCGTAGATGGTGCGGTGGTAAGGAAAGCTGGCGTGGCCGAAATCACGCACGCCGAGCGGATGCTCCCAGAAACGATGGAACAGTTCGTGCATGGCGGCGATGATCTGCTCGAACAGCGGATTGCCGGAACTGCGGTAGATCGACTGATGGAATTCCCAGTCCTCCTCCGCCGACATCCCGGCGCGGGTGTGGAAGGCCTGCTCCATAATGTCGAGCTTGCGCCCGATCTCGACGAGATCTGCCTGGCCCGCGCGGACGGCGCACAGGGCGGCGGCTTCCGCTTCCAGTGCCCGGCGGATTTCCAGCGTCTGCATCAGGCTGGTGAAATCATTGCCGCCGGCCAGCGTCAGCGGCATGTGCAGCATGTCCAGCGAGACCACTCCCTTGAGATAGGTGCCGCTGCCTTGCCGCCGTTCGACCAGGCCGAGCCCTTCCCAGCGCGTCAGCGCCTCGCGCACGGTGTTGCGGCTCACCTTGAGGCGCTCGGCAAGGATGCGTTCGGTCGGCAGTCTCTGGCCGGGCCCGAGAGCTTCCCGCATCACAAAGCCGGCCAGCGCCTTGAGCACCGCGTCGTCGCGAGCAGTTGCCTGTATGGGGGAAAGGCCGAATTCGGTCATGCCAACGGGTCACCAAATGGCTCAATGGTCCAACCAATTTCTGCATAGAAGACAGGCCCTGTCAACCGACTGCGGGCACATACGCTCTGCCCAGCCGGCTATTTCAAAGGGCGCTGTCGCTGCCGCAATAAAAACCAAGCGTTTTGCGGGTCTTGGCGTAGAATCCTGATGTGTTTTGAAAATTGGGGGCCGGCCGGCGTTTGGCAGCGGTACGAGGAGGCCACTATGTGCCAGCGCCGGCCGGCCGACCCCACGGACCCAGGAGATGCGGCGGACCTGAGCATCATGGGGTATTCTTCGGGTCGAACCGGCGATCTAGCCTCGTGCCGGTTACGTCTAAGGGCTGCACATTTGCGCAACAACTTATGGAAATCAACCGTTTCTTAACCAAGCCTCGCAAATCGCTTGGATTAAGGTAAATTCGTAACCTTGTCGCGTTGACCCGGCAATTGGTGTTCGGTGCTAAGCCGCCTTGGCGACGACGCGATTGCGGCCGCCGCTCTTGGCTTCGTAGAGCGCAAGGTCGGCGCGTTTCATCAGCGCGGAGACCGTGTCTACCCCTTTCAGAACCGACGACACGCCGACGCTGACGGTGACTTCGACGGCTTTGCCTTCGGCGCCGACGGGAAACGGCAGTTGGGCGATTTCGGCGCGAATGCGCTCGGCGACCTTTTCGGCCACCGCGCCGTCGGTGTCCGGCATCACCACGACGAACTCCTCGCCGCCAAAGCGGCAGGCCAGGTCGATGCCGCGCACATTCTTGCGCAGCCGCCGCGCAAATTCGCGCAGCACGTCGTCGCCGCCGTCATGGCCATGCGCGTCGTTGATGCTCTTGAAGCGGTCCAGATCGGTGATCATCACCGACAGCGGCCGGCGCCGTGCCACGGCGCGGTCGAACAGCGTCTGCAGATGGCTGTCGAGATAGCGGCGGTTGTGCAGGCCGGTCAGGGCATCGGTCACCGCCATCTCGATGGTCTGGGTGACGCTGGCGCGAAGCTGGTCGTTGTAGCGCTTGCGGCGCACCTGCGTACGCAGCCGCGCGGTCAGCTCCTGCTGGTCGATCGGCCGCATCAGATAATCATTGATGCCGAGTTCGAGGCCGCGGATGATACGCCCCTCCTCGCCCTCGTCCGCCAGAAGGATGATCGGCAGGAAACGGGTGCGATCGAGCGAGCGCAATTGCGAGCAGAGCCTCAGCGGGTCGAAATCGGCGAAGGCCGTCGAGATCATCACGCATTCATACGGCTGCTCGGCGGCCTGGAAGAAGCCTGCATGCGGATCGTTGGCGACGTCGAGATCGGCACTGCCGCGCAGCATCTTCTGGACGCGCTCGAACGAGGATTTGCGCTCGTCGACCAGCAGCACCTTCGGCACCGCGTCGTCGGCAGCGAAGTTGCGGCTCAAAAGCTCCTCGATGCCGATATTGCGTGTCGTCGAGGCGCGCAGCCGCAGCTCGTCGGTCAGCGATTTCAGCCTGACCAGGCTCTTGACGCGCGTCATCAGCTGCAGATCGTTGACCGGCTTGGTCAAAAAATCGTCGGCGCCGGCCTCGAGGCCGCACACCCGGTCCGAAACCTGGTCGAGCGCGGTGATCATCACGACAGGGATATGCGACGTCGCCGGGTCGCCCTTCAGCCGCCGGCAGACCTCGAACCCGTCCATATCGGGCATCATCACGTCGAGCAGCACGACGTCGACCTTGCCGTTCTCGCAGATCTCGATCGCGTCCGGCCCGTTGGTGGCGGTCAGGACCTCGAAATATTCGGCGAGCAGCCGAACCTCCAGCAGCCTGACATTGGCTGGGATGTCGTCGACGACGAGGATCCGCGCGGTCATTTCACAAAGCTCCGGCTCGGCTGAGAAGGGACATCAGGCATCGCCCAGGTAGGATTTGATGGTTTCGATGAAACGCGGCACCGAGATCGGCTTGGAGATATATGCCTCGCAGCCGCCCTGGCGAATGCGCTCCTCGTCCCCCTTCATCGCGAAGGCGGTGACGGCGATGACCGGGATGACGTGGAGATCATCGTCCTCCTTCAGCCATTTGGTGACCTCGAGGCCCGACACTTCCGGCAGCTGGATGTCCATCAGGATGAGGTCCGGCCTGTGCTGCCGCGCCAGATCCAGCGCTTCCAGGCCGTTGCGTGTGCGCACCGTCTCGTAGCCGCTCGCTTCGATGAGGTCGCGAAAGAGCTTCATGTTGAGCTCGTTGTCTTCGACGATCATAACCTTCTTTGGCATCGATTTCCCGTCCCGGCTGACCTTCCACTCGAAGGGTGCCGTCATGCGCCCCTTGTCGGCACGCACCAAACCTGTTCCCACTATACGGCAATATGATTGACGAAACGCAAACCGGCCGCCCTAAAAGCGTTCGGATTCCAGATCGGCGGCTTGCTGCCGGCGACACTTGCCACTACTGCGAAAACAGAACGATTCCGCCCATGAAGGAAGGTAGCGATGGCAAACGCAGCGTCAATGCGCGAGGAAGCGGAAACCATTGCCGTAAAGGCGTTGGGCTTCGTCGCCGCCGATCCGGAACTTCTGCCCCGCTTCCTGGCGATCACCGGCATCGAAGCCCATTCCATCCGCCGGGCGGCGGGCGAGCCGGGATTCCTGGCCGGCGTGCTGCAGTTCATCCTTGCCCATGAGCCGACGCTGATGCGTTTTTCCGAGGAGACCGGAACGCCGCCCGCCGCAGTCGGCAAGGCATTGCGGGCGCTGCCGCTCGGCGACGACAATCATGAGCATTCGGTATGAGCGACGATCCCGAGACGGCGCGGCAGATCGAGGAGCTGGCCGCCGACGACCGGCCGCTGCTGGTGCTCGACGTCGACGACGTCGTGCTCGAATTCATCCGGCCGTTTCCGCATTTCCTCAAATCGCGCGGCTTCGGCCTGACGCTGGCTTCCTTCCGCCTCACCGGCAACATCACCGAAACGGCGAGCGGCCGTTTGATCGAACAGCCCGAGGTTACGGCACTTCTGGGGGAATTCTTTGACGCCCAGGCCGATTGGCAAAGCATCACCGACGGTGCCGAGGATGCTCTTGCAGCGCTTAGCGACAGCGCCGAGATCGTTCTGCTAACCGCCATGCCGCACAAGCACCGCGTGGTGCGCCGTGCGCATCTCGACGCGCTCGGATTGCCCTACCCGCTTTTGACCACCGAAATGGCCAAGGGACCGGCGGTGGCCAAATTGCGCGGCAACAAGGGCCGCCCGGTCGCTTTCGTCGACGATCAGCCGTCCAATCTTGTGTCGGTGCAGAACTCGGTCGCCGATGCGTATCTCTTCCATCTGATGGCCGACAATTCGCTGCGCGCTTTCCTGCCGCCGCCGCCGGACGGCGTCAGAGTCGTCGAAGACTGGCGCGACGGCGCGCCGAAGATCGCGAGCGCTCTGGGGCTTTAATGCGAGCGCTCAGGGCTGCAGCTTCGGTCCTGCCCCGCCATTGTCGCCGCCGTCCGAATCCTCGCCCCCGGTCGAATTGTCCGTTCCATTCGCGCCATCATCGCCCGAGTTGTCATCCTGGCCGGCGCTGTCGTCCTGGACTTCATCCGGCCCCTTCAGCATGGCGCCGTTGACCGCAACGGACCCATCGGCCTTGGTGTTGATCACCCATTCCAGCCGGCCATCCGGCAGCGTCTTGCCAAAACCTTTGACGGCCAGCGCAAAGGGGAAGGCCTGCGCCATCTGCTCATCGCTCTTGGCGCCTTCCTTCAAGGCATCGACGATCCTGTCGTAGCCGGCCACAGCGACGGTCACGGTCGCATCAGGCTTTTCGCCGCCCGGGAAAGTCATCTCGCCTTCCATGGCGACTTCGACGTCGCCATTCTTCACGGTCGAGTGGCCGAGGATTACTTTGGGTTTCTTGGCCTTGAAATCGGCGACCAAAGCCTTGCCGAATTCCCCCGGCAACGGCGGATTCTTATTGAGATCAAAGGCTTCGATCGCCTTCTTCGCCATCGTGTCGAGATCGATATTGGCACCGCCGAAGTTGAGGTCGATATCCGTCGGCACCAGTGGACCAGTCCAGGCGGGCAGCAATTGCCGGGGGATCGTCAGACCGGAGGCCTTGATCCCATAGTTGATCTTGCCGTTCTGGGAGACGCCATCCATGCCGCTAGCCAAATCCAACTGCTTCGCACCCCACTTGCCGACTGGGCTCTCAATTGCGAAATCTTTGAAGGCGTACGTTCCGTCGATTCTTTCCCAGACAGGCAACGCCGCAAGGAGACGTGACTTAAGTTCCGCCTGATTTACTTTCAGTTTCGCCTCGTCTTCATTAGCGACGGCAAAAGCAAGCAGATCCATCAACGGCTTTGTCCGAACACCCTTGCCGTTTGCATGCACCGAAAATTCCGGCGCATTGAGGGTGACCGGGAAATTCAACCCTAGCTCGGGATCGTTGATTTTGAGGACTTCAGCAAAATTCAAGATCTTTTCCGCGACAGTGAAATCGATGCCGCCGTTCGCCGATTTCGTCGAATTTAGCGTGGCGGTGCCGGCACCGGCAGAGACATCGGCCTCTTGCTTCGGCTCCCGGGTTTTCATCGTCATAGCGTCCATTGACCCCGTGGCGCTGACGAAGGCCACCAGGGCCGGATCATACACACCGGTGAACTTGTTGTTCGACACCGAAAAGTCGATGTGCTGCGGCCCTTGAGGCCCCTTGAAATCGAACGATCCGGTCAGCGACGTATCCGCCGACACGTCCCACTGCCCGTCCTGGCGCGGCTTGACCCGCATGTCGTAAGGCGTGACGTCGAACTTGAAGGAATCCTGTTTCGACAGCAAAGCGACGAGCGGCTTGAAATCGACGGCGAGTTTGTACGCATCGCCGTCGGCAGTGATTTTCACCAGCCCGATATCGAAACCCTGCCTGCCGAAATAATGTGCCAGATCATCGGTAAGCTTCTTCGCGCCTTGGCTGTCGACGGTCTGGGCGAAAGCGGGCGCGCTAAACGCGACGGCGAGAACAAGTGGCAATACACGCTTCACGTCGATTCTCCGTTGTCTCGGGCCAAATCATTGCTTGTATTAGTGAAACAGCGTTACAGCGGCAAGACACCGGCTGTAGGCCAAAAGCGCATCCGGCTAAAGCACCAGCCGCACCAGCGGTCGGCCTGGCTTACGTTCGACCAATCGCTGGAACCCGGCCTTCTCGAAGACCCGCGACGAGCCTACGAACAGCCCGATCGAGCCGAATCCTTCGACAGGTCGATCGGGCAGGCCTCGATCAGCCGCGCGCCGTTCTCGCGGGCGAACTCGATGCCGCCTTGGACCAGGCGGTGCGACAGGCCCTTGCCGCGTGCTTTGGTGCGGATGAAGAAGCAGGAGATCGCCCAGACGCCCGGATCGCTGGCGTCGGCGGGGTCGATCGGCGCCGACCCCCTGCCCTGGTTGTTCCATTCGGGCACGTCGGCACGCGGGCCGATCTGCATCCAGCCGACCGCCTGGCCACCCTCGAAGGCCAACAGGCCCGGCGGCGGCCCGGCCTCGATCCGCGCCTTGATGTGGTCCTTGTTGCGCTCCCGGTTGCTCGCGCGGCGCGCTGCGGGCGACAGCCGGAAATGTGTGCACCAGCAGCCGTAGCAGGCGCCTTGCCTACCGAAAAGATCTTCGAAATCCGCCCAAAGCTCGGGCACTAGCGGCGCTATGGTCGTATTCATGAGCTCTCTCCCGGCCCACCGCCTTGTCGTGGCATCCGTCCTGACGTACCATTGCATTTGTTCTCTTTATGTTCGCAGCGATGGCGGCCCCTGTCAACAATCCCGAACACGGTTTTTGCCGCGACTGCCTGAGTTTTCAGCGCAGCGAGGCACGCCGTTGCGAGCGCTGCGGCAGTCCACGGCTCGCCCGCCATCCGGAGCTCTACCGGCTGCGCCTTGCCCATATCGATTGCGACGCGTTCTACGCGGCGGTCGAAAAGCGCGACAACCCGGCGTTGAAGGACCGGCCATTGATCATCGGCGGCGGCAAGCGCGGCGTCGTCTCCACCGCATGCTACATTGCCCGCATCCACGGCGTGCGCTCGGCAATGCCGATGTTCAAGGCGCTCGAAGCCTGCCCGGAAGCGGTGGTCCTGCCGCCGGACATGGAAAAATACGTCCGCGTCGGCCGTGAGGTGCGCGCCATGATGCAGGCGCTGACGCCGCTGGTCGAGCCGCTCTCGATCGACGAGGCCTTTCTCGACCTCGCCGGCACCGAGCGCCTGCATGGCCTGCCGCCTGCGGTGGTGCTGGCGCGCTTCGCACTCGGCGTGGAAAAGGAAATTGGCATCACCGTTTCGGCCGGCCTTTCCTACTGCAAGTTCCTGGCCAAGGTGGCGTCGGACTTCCGCAAGCCGCGCGGGTTTTCGGTGATCGGCGAGGCCGAGGCTATCGGCTTCCTGGCCGAGCAGCCGGTGACGCTGATCTGGGGGGTCGGCAAGGCCTTTGCCGCCACCCTCGAGCGCGACGGCATCCGCACCATCGGCCAGTTGCAGCGCATGGAACGTGGCGATCTGATGCGCCGCTACGGCGTCATGGGCGACCGGCTCTGCCGGCTTTCGCGCGGCGAGGACGACCGTCGCGTCGTTCCCGACCAGGACGCGAAAAGCGTCTCGGCGGAAACCACTTTCGATACCGACATCGCCTCCGTCGACGAACTGGTTTCGGTGCTGAGGGCGCTGTCGGAAAAAGTCTCGGCCCGGCTGAAGAAATCCGGCATTGCCGGACGCACCGTCGTCCTCAAGCTGAAGACCCAGGATTTCAAGATCCGCACGCGCAATCGCCAGCTCGGCGATCCAACCCGGCTGGCCGACCGCATCTTTCAGACCGGGCTCGAGCTGCTGCGCAAGGAAGCGGATGGCACGAAATACCGGCTGCTCGGCATTGGCGTCAGCGATCTCTCCGACGATGACCGGGCGGACCCGCCCGACCTGGTCGACGTCCAGTCACGCAAGCGCGCCATGGCCGAAGGCGCCATCGACACGCTGCGCGGCAAGTTCGGCCGCAGGGCGGTGGAAACCGGCTATACCTTCGGCAAGGGCCGCGATGCCCATCCGCCCGAACCGGTCGAGGACTAGTTCCTCTGCACAGAGGTTTTGGTTCTTTGACAGAGCCTGAAAGGGCTGTGGATGGGAGCCTGCCGATCGGGCTGCCAATCTCCAGGGTTGCGATTAGCGATAAGCCACCACGTCTTCGTCATCCCAGGGCGGAGCAGGAGCGAAGCGACGTCGCGGAGACCCTGGGATCCATATGTGGACGGCGCCCTGCCTGCAACGGTTGTTTTGCGTCGTTTTCGATCGCTTGCGTCCATATGTCCGGCCTTTGAG
>NZ_JAMYNL010000014.1:0-153729 GCF_040319065.1 Mesorhizobium sp. M0968 | reverse complement strand
ACTCTCTCCACGGCATCAACACCTCCGGCCAAAAGCCAAAAGTGTTACCCATGTGTCCGGTACAAAACGTCACCTATGTCTCAGGTCGCGCATCTTCAATCCTGCAGGCATGATGTCGAGTTTTCCGCTCGTCGGATTCTTTGACTGCCTGGGTTTAACAGGCCGGCCCGCTTCGGGGAGAACCGCCGCTCTGCCCCATGCAGCGCACCACCTCTCGCGTCGCTGAGATGCGACAGGTGCTGATCGTGGCAACGATACCAAAGTACCGGTGACACCATTGCGTAATCAACAACCTGCCACAAAGCGAAGACTGTCGCCCGCCGCGCAGCCGCGCTTCGTCGGGTTGCTTTCTCCGCGCGAATATGGTGCTTCTCCCGCCTATGAATAAACTATTTTCTGCGGTCCTCGCATGGATGATACTGGCTTGGCCGGCCAGCGCGATGGACAGCGCATTGCGCGCCGGCCTGCTGAAACTCGACCCGCAAACCCGGCTGGAGCAGCGATGCGACGCCGAAATTCTCGACCGGATTACCCGCGACGACCACAAATACAAAGCCGATCGTGTCGTCGCCTACGCTTTTGCGACGCCCGAAATGGGCGCCGATGCGATCAAGAGCCCGGGTGCTGCGTTTCGCAGCAAGGGACAGTGGTACCGGCTGAAATTCAAATGCGAAACAGCGCCGGACCATATGGAAGTCCTGCAGCTCCGCTACCGGATCGGTGATGAAATTCCGGAAAGCGACTGGCCCAAATACAATCTCTATAACTAGGCATTCACGACCTGTGGCCGCATTTTGTCGGTGTTCGGGCCGATCGTCGCAAACTCTGTATATCGCCGCAATAACGGGCGGTTTGCCGACCGTGTTCCAACCAGTCCCTTGACGCGCGGGAACCATACACGTTAGGCCCTCCAGGCATTCGACGCGAACGCGGCCAACCAGCAAGGGACTTCCAGTCGATGGAAATTTTCACTGCCGCGGGCTTCTCTGCCCTGCTCCAGGTCATCGCCATCGACCTCGTGCTTGCAGGCGATAACGCCATCGTCATCGGCTTGGCCGCGGCCGGCTTACCCGTCGAGCAGCGCAAGAGAGCGATTCTCATCGGCGTGGTGGCGGCGACGGTGCTGCGTATCGGTTTTGCCGCGATCACCGTCACTCTGCTGCAGATTGTCGGCCTGCTGCTGGCCGGCGGCATCTTGCTGCTGTGGGTGTGCTGGAAGATGTATCGCGAGCTGCGCACGTCGCATGCCGACGAGGTGGAGGCGACCGAAGCGCTGTCCAATTCCGATATCAACAGCGATGATATGGTGGCCGGCAAGGCGCGCAAGAAGACCTTGGGTCAGGCGGCATTGCAGATCGTCATCGCCGACGTGTCGATGTCACTCGACAACGTGCTGGCGGTCGCCGGCGCGGCGCGCGATCACTTCCAGGTGCTGGTGATCGGCCTCGTCCTGTCGATCGCGCTGATGGGCCTTGCCGCGAGCTTTATCGCCAAGCTGCTGCACCGCCATCGCTGGATCGCCTACATCGGCCTTTTGATCATCTTCTATGTCGCACTCGATATGATCTATCGAGGCGCTGTGGAAGTATTGCCGCATGTCAGCAGTGCGATGAGCTGACGCATCGACTCGAACACGCATCGGCCGGGCCTTTCAGCTTCGGCGACGCTGGCGGTTGCGTTTCGCCGCAGCCGCCGCCCATACCAATGCCGCGACAAGTGTGATACTGCGCCGCCGATCCTGAAAATCCGGAAAGCTTTGATGTCCGCCCCTCGCGTCAGTTTCGTCAGCCTTGGATGCCCGAAAGCCCTTGTGGATTCGGAGCGCATTATCACGCGCCTGCGCGCCGAGGGCTACGAGATCGCCCGCAAGCACGACGGTGCCGACCTGGTCGTCGTCAACACCTGTGGCTTCCTCGATTCGGCTCGCGACGAATCGCTCAACGCCATCGGCTCGGCACTTTCGGAGAATGGCAAAGTCATCGTCACCGGCTGCCTCGGCGCCGAGCCGGACGTCATCCGTGAAAGACATCCGAACGTCCTCGCCATCACCGGCCCACAAGCTTATGAAAGCGTGATGGCGGCAGTGCATGAGGCTGCCCCTCCGAGCCACGATCCTTACGTCGACCTTTTGCCGCCGCAGGGCGTCAAGCTCACGCCGCGCCACTATGCGTATCTCAAGATTTCGGAAGGTTGCAACAACCGCTGCACCTTCTGCATCATTCCGGCGCTGCGTGGCGACCTCGTATCGCGGCCGGCCGCCGACGTGTTGCGCGAAGCCGAGAAGCTGGCCAAGGCCGGGGTCAAGGAGATCCTCGTCATCTCGCAGGATACCAGCGCCTACGGCATCGATATCAAATACCAGACCAGCATGTTCGGCGATCGCGAAGTGCGGGCGAAATTCCTCGATCTATCGGAAGAACTGGGCAAGCTCGGTGTCTGGGTGCGCATGCACTATGTCTATCCCTACCCGCATGTCGCGGACGTCATCCCACTGATGGCCGAGGGCAAGATTCTTCCCTATCTCGATATCCCATTCCAGCACGCCTCGCCGCAGGTGCTGAAGAACATGCGCCGGCCCGCTCATGGCGAAAAGACGCTCGAGCGCATTCGCGGCTGGCGCGACGTCTGCCCGGACCTTGCCATCCGCTCCACCTTCATCGTCGGCTTCCCCGGCGAGACGGACGACGATTTCGAGATGCTGCTCGACTGGCTGGACGAGGCCAAGATCGACCGCGCCGGCTGTTTCAAATACGAGCCGGTCAGAGGCGCCCGCTCCAACGAGCTCGGCCTCGAGCAAGTGCCGCAGGAGATCAAGGAAGCCCGCTGGCACCGCTTCATGCAGCGCCAGCAGAAGATTTCGGCAACGCAGCTAACCAAGAAAATTGGCAAGCGACTGCCGGTCCTGATCGACGAGGCGCATGGCAATTCGGCCAAGGGCCGGACCAAATACGATGCGCCCGAAATCGACGGTTCGGTCCATATCCAGTCGCGGCGGCCACTGCGCGCCGGCGACATCGTCACGGTCAAGGTCGAGCGCGCCGACGCTTACGACCTTTACGGCTCAGCCGTCTGATATTCCGTCCAAAATGAAAAGGGCGCCGCGTGGCGCCCTTTCGTTCGATATGTTTCCGACCGCCTACTGCGGCAGCTTGTCGTCGACGCCCTTCACGTAGAAATTCATGCCGAGCAACGTGGCGTCGTCGGCGACCTCGCCCTCCTTCAGCCAAGGTGTGCCGTCCTGCTTGGCGACCGGCCCGGTAAAGGGGTTCCAGCCGTCGGCGATCTTCTTGGTGGTGGCTTCGGCCATCGCCTTGACATCGTCGGGCATGTTGGTGAACGGCGCCAGCTTGACGGCGCCGTCCTTAATGCCGAGCCAGACATTATCGGGCTTCCAGGTGCCGTCGAGCGCCGCCTGGACGCGGCTGATGTAGTAGGGACCCCACTCGTCGGTCAGCGCGGTCAGCTGCGCGTGCGGCGCGAACTTGATCATGTCGGAGGACTGGCCGAAGCCGTGCAGCTTGCGCTCTTCCGCCACCTGCAAGGCAGCGGTCGAGTCGGTGTGCTGGACGATGATATCGGCGCCCTGATCGAACAATGCCTTGGCAGCATCGGCCTCCTTGCCCGGATCGAACCAGGAGTTCACCCACACGATCTTCGCCTTGAAGTTCGGGTTGATCGACTGTGCGCCGAGCATAAAGGAATTTATGCCCATCACCACTTCCGGGATCGGGAAGGAAACGATGTAGCCGGCGACGCCCGACTTCGATTGCTTGGCGGCGATCTGGCCAAGCACGTAACGGCCTTCGTAGAAACGCGCATTGTAGATGCCGAGATTTTCGGCGGTCTTGTAGCCGGTGGCGTGCTCGAACATCACCTTGGGGAATTTCTTCGCGATCTTCACTTCCGGGTCCATGAAGCCGAAGGACGTGCCGAAAATGATCTTGCATCCCTCGCGCGCCAGGCGCTCGAAGGCGCGGTCGGCATCGGGGCCTTCGGAGACGTTTTCGAGATAGGCGGTCTCGACCTTGTCGCCGAGTGCCTTTTCCACCTCGAGGCGGCCTTGGTCGTGCTGGTAGGAGTAGCCGAAATCGCCGATCGGGCCGGTGTAGACCCAGCACGCCTTCAGCTTGTCCGCCGCCTCGGCTGATGCCGCCAGCGACAATGCGGCCGTCGCCGCCATCAGGGCAATAAGCAGTTTTTTCATTGTGTTACCTCTCTGAGTTAAGCCTTGGAGCTTCCGTCTTTTTGTTGTCAACGATCCGGAACGAATGGCTGGCCCAAGGAGGCCGGCGTGTTCATCATCGTCAAACGCTTGTTGCGCGAGATTAGAACGAGAACCACGACGGTTGCCAGATAGGGCAGCGAAGAAAGCAGTTGCGAGGGAAACGATTTTAAGAACGCAATTAACTTGTAGAGCAACCAGGGCGCGTCGACGAAGTCCTGCAGATTTATGGCTTGGACGTGAAGCTGGCCAACCCAGATCGCGCCGAAAATATAGGCGCCGGCCAGCACCCGCCAGGGCCGCCAGGAGGCGAAGACGACCAGAGCCAGCGCGATCCAGCCGCGGCCGGCGGTCATGTTCTCCACCCATTGCGGTGTGTAGACCAGCGATAGGTGACCGCCGGCGAGGCCGGCACAAGCGCCGCCGAAAATCACTGAGAGATAGCGGTAGCGGATGACATGGATGCCAAGCGCATGGGCGGATGCATGGCTGTCGCCGATCGAGCGCAGCGTGAGCCCGGTGCGGGTCTTGAACAGGAACCACATGACGGCGGCGGTCAGCGCGATCGAGATGTAGAAAATTGGATCCTGGCCGAACAGCAGCCTGCCAACGACCGGGATTGCGGTCAGGCCGGGAATATCGAGGTTTGGCAGCCTTTCGCCCGGCTGGCCGACAAAATTCGTTCCCATCATGCCGGAAAGGCCGAGGCCGAGCAGTGTCAGCGACAGGCCGGTGGCCACCTGATTGGTGGCCAGCGACAGCGTCATGACGGCGAACAGCAGCGAGAACACTGCCCCCATGGTGATTGCCGCCAACAGCCCTATCCAAGGCGAGCCGGTGAGATAGCCGGCGCCGAAACCGCCGACGGCACCCATGATCATCATTCCTTCGACGCCGAGATTGAGCACACCCGAACGTTCGACCACTAGTTCGCCGATCGCCGCGATCAGCAGCGGCGTCGCCGCCGTAGCGATGGTCAAGAGGATGTTGACGGTGATGTCCATCAGCGGGCTTCCTCCAGCTTCGGCCCTGCCTCGAGCTTCGGCGCGGAAAAGCCGGTCAGGCGAATGCGGTAATGGATGAGCGTGTCGCAGCCGAGCACGAAGAACAAAAGCATGCCCTGGAACACGCGCGCCACCTTGTCGGAGATGCCGAGCGCGCTTTGCACTGCCTCGCCGCCCAGATAGGTCAGCGCCAGCACAAGGCCTGCGGCGACGATGCCGAGCGGATTGAGCCGGCCGAGAAATGCCACGATGATAGCGGTAAATCCGTAGCCGGGCGAGATCACCGGCTGCAATTGTCCGATGGCTCCCGAGACCTCCGAAATCCCTGCAAGTCCGGCCAGTGCGCCCGACAGCAGGAAGGCAAAGAAGACCATGCGGTTAAGGCCAAACCCGGCGAAGCGCCCTGCCCTCGGGCTTGAGCCGAGCACGCGGACCTCGAAGCCTTTCAGCGTACGGCTCATCAGGATCCAGATCAGTATCGCCGCGATCAGCGCGAAGACAAATCCCCAGTTTGCCCGGCCGGATTCCGGGAGGAGTTCCGGCAGTATCGCCGAGTCGTTGAACTGGATGGTCTGCGGGAAACCATGGCCCTGCGGATCGCGCCACGGCCCGCGTACGAGCCAATCGAGGAAGAGCTGGGCGACATAGACCAGCATCAGGCTGGTCAGGATCTCGTTGGTGTTGAAGCGCGTCTTCAGCAGTGCCGGGATTGCAGCATAGGCGGCCCCACCGACCATGCCGAGCAGAAGCATCAGCGGCAGCACCAATGGGCCTTCGAACTGCGGAAACAGCACGGGGATGATCGAGCCGACAATGCCGCCCAGGATGAACTGGCCTTCGGCGCCGATGTTCCAGATGTTGGCCTTGTAGCAGACCGACAGTCCGACCGCGATCAGGATCAGGGGGGCGGCCTTGATCGCCAGCTCATGCAACTGCCAGACCTGGCTGATCGGTTCGATGAAGTAGATGCGGAACGCGGTCAACGGGTTGACGCCGAGCAGCGCGAACATGATGGCACCGGCAATGATCGTCAAAACGAAAGCGATGAAAGGCGAGAGTGCCGAAAACAGCATCGAGCGCTGCGGGCGTTTTACAAGTTCGAGGCGCATCAGGCCGTCTCCAGCGTATGTTCGGCATGACCGGGTTCGGCGCCGCCCATCAGCAGCCCGATTTTCTCGAATGTCGCTTCAGCTATCGGTAGCGGCTTCGACAATTCGCCATTGTGCATGACCGTGATCGCATCGGAAATCTCGAACAGCTCGTCGAGGTCCTGGCTGATCACCAGCACCGCCGAGCCGCTGCGCGCCAGTTCGATCAGCGCCTGGCGGATGTGGGCCGCCGCACCCGCGTCGACCCCCCAGGTCGGCTGATTGACCACCAAGACGCTCGGCCGGCGGTCGAGTTCGCGGCCAACGATGAATTTCTGCAGATTGCCGCCCGAAAGAGCCGCAGCCTCCGGATCCGGCGCGCTCTTGCGCACGTCCATTGCCTTTATGATGCGCTGGGCAGCGGTATGGATCGCATCGCCCTTGACCATTCCACCGGCGCCGACAAACATCTTGCCATCGGTGGCGTGGCGCGACAGAAGCAGGTTCTCCGAAAGCTTCATGCGCGGTGCTGCGCCATGGCCGAGCCGCTCTTCCGGGACGAAGGCAGCGCCCATCAGACGCCTGCCGGTGATGGTGAGGCCGCCGGCATCCTTGCCGCGGATGCGGACCGAGCCGGCATCCTGCTGCAGCACCTCGCCGGAAACGGATTCGAAGAATTCGCCCTGGCCGTTGCCGGCCACACCGGCAATGCCGATCACCTCGCCGGCGCGGACCTCGAGATTGATGTTCCTGAGCGGGATCGAGAACGGGGTCGCCGGCTTGCGGGTGAGTTCGCGGATTTGAAGCAGCACCGGCGCGGTCTCGATACCCTCGGCCGGCGCCCGCACCACGGCCAGCACCTCGTTGCCGACCATCATCCGCGCCAACGAAGACGCGGTTTCCTGGCGCGGATTGCAATGGCCGACCACCTTGCCGTGACGCAGCACGGTGGCGCGGTCGCAGATCCGTTTGACCTCTTCCAGCCGGTGCGAAATGTAGAGGATGGACTTTCCTTCCGAACGCAGCCGTTCGAGCGTCTCGAACAACTTATCGGCCTCCTGCGGCGTCAGCACCGAAGTTGGTTCGTCGAGGATGATAAGTTGCGGCGTCTGCAGCAGGCAGCGGATGATTTCGATGCGCTGACGCTCGCCGACCGACAGATCACCGACCAGCGATAGCGGATCGAGAGGCAGGCCGTAACTGTAGGAGAGCGCCCTCGCCTTGGCCGCGATCGTACTGATCGGCGAGCCGTCATCCAGCGACAGCGCGATGTTCTCCGCCGCCGTCAGCGCTTCGAACAGGGAAAAATGCTGGAAAACCATGCCGATGCCGAGTTTTTTTGCGGTGCCGGGGCTGGTGATCCTGACCGCCTGGCCATTCCAGAAAATCTCGCCGGAATTCGGTTCCAGCGATCCAAACAGCATTTTCACCAGGGTCGACTTGCCGGCGCCGTTCTCGCCAAGCAACGCATGGATCTCGCCCTTGGCGATGTTGAGATCGACATGGTCGCACGCCGTCAACGTGCCGAATATCTTTGTGAGGCCGCGAACCTCAAGCAGGTTTGCGCCGTCCTGATCTGCACTCACGGTGCCTCCATCTGGTTTGCCAGACATGTTCTGTGTTCCCGCAAGCATCGTATGCGCGGGCTGCTCTCTACGGTAAGCGCCTCACGACTTGAAAGAGCTTCAAGAATTTCAGCGGAAACTCAAGCGGTAAAAAGCAGTTCGCAAGAACGGTGGCGTCGGCGGCCCGAAACGGCGGGCACCTAAGGGATAAGTATTGTTGTCCCGGTGGTCCGGCGCCCTTCGAGATCGGAATGCGCTTTGCCGGCCTCGCTGAGCGCGTAACGCTGGTTGATCTTGATCTTGACGGCGCCGCTTAGCACCACGTCGAACAAGGCGGCGGCGGAAACCTCGAGGTCTTCGCGCCTGGCATTATAGACGAACAGCGTCGGCCGCGTTGCGAACAGCGAGCCCTTCTGCGCCAGCAACGAGATGCTGAAGGGCGGGATCGGCCCAGACGATTGACCGAAGCTGACGAAAGTGCCGAGCGGCCGCAGGCAATCGAGCGAGGCTGGAAATGTGTCGTTGCCGACTGAATCGTAGACAACGTCGCATTTCTTGCCACCGGTGATAGCGGCAACGCCGGCCACGAAATCCTGTTCGCGATAGTTGATCACGTGGTCGAAGCCATGCGCCTTGGCGAGCTCGATCTTGTCGGTGGAACTCGCCGTGCCGATCACTGTCGCGCCGAGATGCTGGGCCCATTGGCCGAGGATCAGCCCGACACCGCCCGCCGCCGCATGAAACAGGATCGTGTCGCCGGCTTTCACCTTGAATGTACGGCGCAACAGATATTCGGCGGTCATGCCCTTTAGCATCATGGCTGCGGCCTGTTCGTCGCTGATGCCGTCCGGCACCTTCACCACGCGGTCGGCGGCGATCACGCGCTGCCCGGCATAGGCGCCGGTCGTCACGGCGTAGGCGATGCGATCGCCGGGTTTGAGCCAGTCGACATCCGAGCCGACATCCAAGACCACGCCGGCCGCCTCGCCGCCAGGGATCAGCGGAAATCCGCCCTGCGGCGGATAAAGGCCAGAGCGATAATAGACGTCGATGAAATTGAGACCGATCGCGGTATGCTTGACCAGGATCTGTCCCGAGCCCGGCTGCCCGGGATCGGCATCCTCATAGGTCAGGACCTCCGGGCCGCCATGGGCATGGATGCGGATCGCTTTGGACATTTTCTGGCTCTCTTGGGATCAGGCTTTCTTATCCGGCTTGGCGCCGAGATTTGGGAAGAACTGCATGATAGCGCCGATGCAAGCGAGGTAAAGCCCGGTGACCGTAATCCCGATCTTGATGAAATCGCTGACCTGCTCGCCCAGCACGCCGATCTGGTCGTAGAAGGAGGCAAGTGCGGCCTGCGCCAGCGCCAGCGCGCCGAAAGCGCACCAAAGCAGCGTCATACCGAGATTGATTGGCCGCAGCCGCTTCACCCGCACCGGATGGATGAAATTGATCGGCACGAAGGTGAGAATGCCGGCCACCACGACCACGGCGAAAGAAACCCATTGTCCGGGCTCGATGACGAACAGCGTGAACACCACCATGTTCCAGACGACCGGAAAGCCCTTGAAGAAATTCTCCTTCGTCTTCATGCCGGTATCGGCATAGTAGATTGCGCTCGACACCACGATGATCGCCGCCGACAGGAACGACAGGCGCTCGCCCATGAAGCCGCGCTGATAGAGCGCAAAGGCCGGAATCAACACGTAGGTCACGTAGTCGATGATGTTGTCGAGCAGTTCGCCCGACCAAGTCGGCAGGATTTCCTTGACATCGAGCTTCCTGGCGATCGGCCCGTCGATGCCGTCGACGAAAAGCGCCAGCCCCAGCCACCAGAACATCGCCGTCCAGCGCTGCTCGCTTGCTGCCACCAGCGACAGAAACGCCAGGAATGAGCCCGACGCGGTCAAGAGATGGACCGAGAACGCCCGCGCCTGAGGCCATGTGACTTTCTTCTTCGGCCGCGGAATCCGGTCGGCGATTTTCCTGGCCGTCGTCTTCTTGCTCACGGGCCCCGCCAGTCCAGCTTGCAGATTTCGGCCGAACGGCCAGCAAAGTTCCAGTTGCGGCCAAAGGCCCGCATTTTGCTCTTGTCGGATTTGGCGACGATGATTTCCGGCGCAATCCAGTATTCCGAATTGCTGATGACCGTATCCTTGTCGCGATCCTTGCCGGTGATTGGCGTCACCGCACCATCGATGATCTTCGGTATCTGAAAGATGCGTGTTTTCTCACGCGTCTCGTAGGTGATCGGCACCTGCTCGGCACCGAGGAACTGTCCGACCAGGATGGAGAGCAGCGATGTGGTTCCACCGGCCTTGCCGGTGAATATCTTCGTCAGTCCCTTCATAGCGTAAACCGAGGCGCGCTTGTCGATGAACAGGCCCGCCGTCCAGTTGCCGCGGCTCATATAACCGGGGATTTCCATGACCAGCCCAAGATTGAGGCCGGACAGGTCGACCTCGCCGAAATGGCCGGCATCGATCCGGAACCCCGCCCAGGTTTGGCAATAGCCTTCCGTAGGCGGATGATTGCCGAGCGACAGAACGCAAGGGCAAAAAACCGTGCAATTGCAGGAAAGGATGAGCTCTCCCTTCATTGCCCAGTTTTGATCTGTCATCGAATTCTCCCCCCTCATGCCGAGACTACTAGTAGCGCGGCTGCCCAGACAAGCAGTATCGCACCGCCCAACCGCGTCGGCAGATTGCCTGCCGTCTGTTTTTCGACCAGGCTAAACAAGCCGATCAGCGCCATCCAGAACACGTTCATCACACCGACGGCAAACATTACCAGCATCAGCGCCCAGCAGCATCCAAGGCACCACAGGCCCTGCTCCATACCGAGCCGGAAAATGCGAATGGGCCTGGCGCTCCAGTTGGCGAACAGGACCGAGAACGGATTTCTGCACTTCTCCAGACAGGCTTCCTTCAGCCAGCTGAACTGATAGAGACCGGCGATCGACAGCGCGGCTGCTCCGGCAATTCCAAGCAGCGGATCGAGCATCTGCCCGGATGACACGAATGCATGGACTGCGAGCGTCAGGGCAGCGAATATTGCCGAGGCGGCAAGCCAGACGCTCAAATATCCAGCGACAAGGATCAGCGGATGGGCAACGGGTTCCCCCTTGATCCGGGCGGTATCTGCGATCTCGCAATAGGTGCGGATCATCGGCGCCGCGGAGGGCAGCATGGTCGCGATGGCCATCAACAGCCACATCGCGGTGAGTGCCCCGCCTTGCGCGCCTACGCTTGCGCGAAGCGGCGCCGGCGCCAGACAAAGGGCGAAGAAACGCGCAAGGAAATCCGGCAGCGGCAGTTGCGGCAGGTATTCCAGCACGGCGTCGCCGGGTACATCGGCGCCCGGGAGCCGGCTCACCGCCCCCCGAACTGCCATTGCGCCGAGAAGGAGCCAGGCAAGGGCGATGCCCATGCCGGCAACGACGCCCACCGTCAGTCGAGGGCTGCGCGCAACGCTCGCCATCGCGCGGCCGGTGCCGTCGAGGTGGCTGAAATCGTCTTGTTGGCCGGTCATGGCAACCGAATGGGCCGAATCGCCGCGTTGATCAAGCTGCATCACCTGACCTATATGGACCAGCAGGTCGGACGGGCCTCACCTCGCAATCCGGAAGCCGAATTTGAACCATCGGGAAACAGCACGGATACTGGTCGCCGGCAGCGGCCCTGCGGGGCTGATCGCGGCGCTTGGCTTTGCCGAGGCGGGTTTTCCCGTGACGCTCGTCGGACCCGATGCAGCCGGCCCCGACGGCCGGACGACAGCCTTGATGAACCCTGCCCTGAAGATGTTCGAACGGCTAGGGATCTTCGACGGAATCAGGCCGCACGCAGCGCCGCTCAAGGTGATGCGTATCGTTGACGCAACCAACCGGCTGATCCGCAGCCCGACAGTGACCTTTCGCGCCAGCGAGATCAACGAAGAGCAATTCGGGCTGAACTTGCCCAACAGCGTTCTCAACCGCATGCTAGCGGAGGCTGTCGCGCATTCGGGCATCGAATGGCGAAAGTCGATGGTGGAGGCATGGCGCCTCGATGCCGACCATGCCCATGCCGTTCTCGCCGACGGCAGCGAGGTTGAGGCATCGTTGGCAGTTGCCGCCGATGGCCGTCAGTCGCCGGCCCGCGAGGCAGCCGGCATCCGGACCTCGATCCGATCCTATCCGCAGGCGGCGTTGGTGCTCAATTTCGGTCACCGCAGCGACCATGCCTTCACCTCGACCGAATTCCACACCGAGACCGGTCCGTTCACACAGGTTCCCCTGCCCGGCAACCGGTCCAGCCTTGTCTGGGTGCTCGAACCCGATATCGCCAAGGACCTTGCAGCACTCGACGACGCCGAGCTTTCGACGCGGGTCGAACAGCGAATGCAATCGATGTTGGGCCGCGTGTCGGTTGAGCCCGGCCGGCAGGTCTACCCACTTTCAGCGGTGAGCCCGTGGCGGTTTGCGCATCGCCGCGTGGCACTTGTCGGTGAAGCCGCCCACGTGTTTCCCCCAATTGGCGCGCAAGGCCTCAATCTCGGCATCCGGGACATCGACGACCTGATTGGTGCCGCAAGCAGAAACCGCTCGGACCCGGGCGCCCCCAAGGCGCTTGCAGCCTATGATTTCAAGCGGCGGCCGGACATTCTGGCGCGCAGCAGCGCGGTCAACCTGCTCAACATGTCGTTGCTTTCCGACATGCTGCCGGCTCAGATGGTGCGCAGCGCTGGCCTTGGCGCGCTTGAGCGGTTTGCGCCGTTACGGGCGTTTTTCATGCGCGAGGGTCTTCGACCCGGCAGCGGTTTTGCGGCGTTTTTTGGCGGATTGCGAAAACCGGCTGAGCGATAGCGATCTTGGCCACCGCCCTTGATCCGCATCTCGCGATGCTCAACCCGGCATCAAGGGGATCGGGATTGAATTGACGCGGCGTCTGCGCCAAATAATGACGATGTCGACCTTAAGGTCTGGGCCAATCTTTGCCGGACCGGTGCGTAAGAATCTAAAGTCCTGGAGCGTTCCTTGCGTGTTCCGAGATGCGTGGCGTTCAAGAAGTTCAAGTGGTGAGTGCGATGAAGACAGCCAAATTCTCGATCGGACAGGTGGTTCGGCACCGGCTGTTTCCGTTCCGCGGCGTCATTTTCGACGTCGATCCGCAATTCGCCAATACTGACGAATGGTACGAGGCGATCCCCGCTGACGTGCGGCCGCGCAAGGACCAGCCTTTCTATCATCTGCTCGCCGAGAATTCCGAAACGGAATACATCGCCTATGTGTCCGAGCAGAATTTACTCGAGGACCGGTCGGGCGAACCGGTCCGGCATCCGCAGATTGGTGAAATGTTCGACAAGAAGCCGGACGGGCGCTACGAGCCGAAGCACCAATTGAGACATTGACTTAGTCGGAATCTGGCTGGCCTGAGACATGGCTGGACCCGACAAACAGCCGGTCCAAACGAAAAAAGCGGGGCATGAACCCGCTTTTTTATTCGTCCGAAACCCGTCGATCAGTTGGCGGCCTTCGCCTTTTCCTGCTCTTCCTTGAGCTTCTTGGCAAAGTCCTGATTGTTCTTGGCGACGAACTCCTGGAGCTTTTTCTGCCGGTCCTCGATATCCGACTGCTGCAGCGGCGGGCCGTCGAAGGCGCCGCTGAAGCCGGTCAGCGCAATCTTGATCGGGTTCGGCTGGTTCTGGAAATTGACCGAGGTGAGCGTCAGCGCCGATCCCTTCTTGAAGGATGCGACAAGCTGATCGCTCAGCGGCACTTCCGCCACGCAGCGATCCGGAAAACAGATCACATAGTCGAGCTTCTGCGCCTTGCCGCCGTCGATCTGGAGGCCGATGCCGGGAGGAACGAGACGGCCGGTCGGAACCGTCACCTGGAACACCTTGCGGTTCACCTTGCCCTTCAATTCGATCAGGCTGACGCCAGTGATGAGCTGGCCGTTGCCGGCGGTGGTGATGTTCTGGACATTGCAGATGTCGACGTCTTCCTGCTTGGTGCAGGCCTTGAACCAGCCTTGCGGAATCTGCTGTTGCTGCTGCGCGGAAGCAGCGGGAATCCCGGCGCCCAGAATGCCGACCACGCCAGCGGCCATGACCGACAGGCGGTACGCGTTGCTGTTCAGGCTCGTCATGTCGTGCATTCCTCTCAAATGATCCCGGAACCGGCTTTTTTCATGCCGTGTGGTCCAGCTACCTGTTGCCGAAATGAGGCAACAGAATGACTTCGGACGGCGTGTTACACTGCAAGCGGTGCCGAATCCAGCCCGGGTCTCGCGAATCTTGGCCAAGGGATAGGCTCAAGGGGTTGGCCGGTGCACGACCGGCTCATGTATGCTGCGCATCGAATCGGGAAGGAGACGGTCATGGGCCGCGTTGTCGTTTGGCTGATCGCCGCAATCTTGTTTGTCGGCCTTTCCCTGCAGCCGGCCGTGTCGGAACCGGTCCACGCGCTTGCCATGCAGGGCGAGCCGGCGCTGCCGGCCGACTATGATCATTTCAACTACGTCAATCCCGACGCGCCGAAAGGCGGCAGCATTACCTATTGCGTCGTCGGCAGCATCGACAATCTCAATCCGTTCATCCTGAGAAGTCTGCGCACCACCGCGCGTGGCATGATGGATCAAGCCTATGGCAATCTCGTCTTTGAGCCCCTGATGCAGCGCAACTACGACGAGGCCTTCAGTCTCTACGGCCTGCTCGCCGATACCGCCGACATGGACCCCGAGCGCAAGAGCATCGAATTCCACCTCGATCCCAGGGCCAAATGGTCGGACGGCGAGCCGGTGACGCCGGAAGACGTGTTGTTTACCTATGACGTCTTCACCGAGAAGGGCCGCCCACCTTACAGCCTACGAATGAAAGCGATTGCCAAGCTCGAAAAGACCGGCGACCGCAGTGTGCGTTTCACCTTCAACGACAAGGCCGACCGCGAATTTCCGCTGATCATTGCGCTGACGCCGATCATCCCGAAACACGCCTTCAACAAGGACACCTTCGACAGGACGACGCTAAAGCCGGTGATCGGCAGCGGGCCTTACACGGTGGCGCAAGTCGTGCCCGGTCAGCGCATCGTGTTCAAGCGCAATCCGGACTATTGGGGCAAGGACGTGCCGTCCAAGCGCGGCTTCGACAATTACGACCAGATCACCATCGAATATTTCCTCAACGCCAACGCCAAGCAGGAAGCGTTCAAGAAAGGCATCTGCGCCATCGACGACGACAGCGACCCGGTCAAACGCGAGCGCGATCTCGATTTTCCGGCTTTCCACAGGGGCGAGGTCATCGCCGAAACTTTCGATACCGGCATTCCGCCGGTGGTCAACGGTTTCCTGTTCAACACGCGGCTGCCGAAATTTTCCAATCCGGTCGTGCGGCGCGCGCTCGGCATGCTCTACGATTTCGAATGGGCCAACAAGAATCTGTTCGGCGGCAAATACGCGCGCACGATGAGCTTTTGGCAGAATTCCGAGCTGTCCGCGCTCGGCCACCCGGCCAGCGAAAAGGAAAAGGCCCTGCTGGCCCCCTACCCCGGCCGCGTGCCCGCAGATGTCATGGACGGCACCTACAGGCCGCCCGTTACCGACGGCTCCGGCCAGGACCGCAAGGTGCTGAAGGCGGCATTCGAGCTGCTGAAGAGCGCGGGCTATGCGGTGCGGGACGGCGCGATGGTCGATGCCGAGGGAAAGCCGTTCGGTTTCGAGATCCTGACCGCCTCGCAGGACGAAGAGCGACTTGCCGCTATCTATCAGCGCACCCTTGAGAAGCTCGGCATCGATGTCGGCATCCGCAGCCTCGACGGAGATCAGATCCAGTCGCGCAAGCAGCGTTTCGATTTCGAGGTGCTGGTCGGCTCGACCGGTTTCAACAACTCGCTGTCGCCCGGTATCGAGCAAACCGGGCGCTGGGGATCCGCTGCTGCCAAGGCCGAAGGATCGTTCAACCTCGCCGGCGTCGCCGATCCGGCGGTGGATGCGGCGATCGAGGCGATGCTGAGAGCTCGTTCGAAGGAGGACTATGTAGCGGCCGTCCGCGTTCTCGACCGGCTGCTGATCTCCGGCAACTACATGGTGCCGACGCAGCACAACAACCAGCAATGGCTCGCTTATTGGAACTATCTGGAACATCCGCAAAAGACGCCCATATACGGTTATCAGTTGCCGACCTGGTGGCGCAAACCGAAGTGACCTCTTCACAACAGGAGATCAAGATGAACGACGAGAACTCGATTACCGTCGATGTGGTCTCCGACGTCGTGTGCCCCTGGTGCTTTATTGGCCAGAAACGGCTCGACAAGGCGATTGCCGCCGTCGATATCGACGTTCACATACGCTGGCGGCCCTTCCAACTCGACCCGACAATCCCGCCCGAAGGCAAGAACCGCCGCGACTATATGGTGGCGAAATTCGGCAGCGAGCAACGCATCCGCGAAATCCATGCCCGGATCGAGCCGCTGGGCGAGGCTGAAGGCATCGCCTTCGCCTTCGACGCCATCAAGGTCGCGCCCAATACGCTGGATGCGCACCGTCTCATTCGCTGGGCCGGCACGGCCGGCGAGGCCATTCAGAACCGGCTGGTGCGCCGGCTGTTCCAGCTGAATTTCGAGGAAGGCGCCAATCTCGGCGATCATGCCGTGCTGATCGAAGCCGCCCGCGAGGCCGGCATGGATGCGTCCGTGGTCGAAACGCTTCTGCCGACCGACGCCGATGTAGAGGCGGTGCGCACCGAAATCGCCACCGCTTCGCGCATGGGCATATCGGGTGTGCCGTGCTTTCTGCTTGAAGGCAAATATGCGGTGATGGGCGCCCAGGACGCCGATACGCTCGCCGATGCACTCCGCCAGGTCGCCGCGGCCAAGGCACGCGGCGAACTGGAGACGGCGAACTGAGTCGGACTATTTCCTATTTCACCGTCACCTTGGCCTTGCTGACGAAAAAGCCATGGCCATGCATGCCGGTGCAGGTCAATCCCTTGGTGGATGACTGGCAGGAAAACGGCCCCTTGCTCCAGCTGTTGCCGTACGCCAGCCTGGTGACGTCGCCGCCTTGCTCGCCCGGATTCTTGATCAGCGTCGCCGGACCTTTCGGGCCGAGGATGACGGTGACGTAGCTGGGCTCGACGCGCGAACAGCTCAACTCCGGTCCGCCATCCTGCGGCTCGTAGGTGCTGGTGCCGCCGTTCGGCGTGTAGATGCAGCCAATATTGCCGGACGGCGTGTTGAACTCGATCTGTCCCTCGGCGTTTGCGGGAACGGTCCGGCTGCCGGCCTATGTTTGCGGCAGCCAGGCAAACATCGCGAGCATCGCCACAAACAATGTCCGTGCAAGCATGGCGAACTTCCCCCCGGTTCAAACCTGGATGCGTCCGGCAGGTTCGATCCGCAGCGCATCATTGTCAAACGCAGTTTTGTTCGTACTCTAATAAAGCACGGTCTAATGGATGTTGGTCCGCATCCTGGACAGTGCCAGCGAAGTCATTGCTTGGCAGATTACGGGTTCCTGACATTGCGACTTCAACCACGAATCATACGGTCACTTTCTGGTCGCCGACGAGGTCGGAGCTGACCGTGAAGGCGGTTCAGGCTGTGAAGATCGACCGCTGGACGGCGCTTCTATGTTCACAAAGCTGTGTGAAGACCTTCCCTTAGGGAAGGTCACTGCTTGCTCCGGCTCAGGCAAGTAACTATTTGAAATTGCGTTGGTATTCCGCCCCTCGAAGCATGACGGCATAGCGCCATGATCATTCATTCTGTTGCTCCACTGCAACGGCCGGCAAGCTAAGCCACCTGCGACTGGTGAAAAGCTAATGGAAAATGATCAATTGGTGTTACTGTCCGTAACAAAAGAAAAATCGTTTGGGCGGGATAGTGATTCGGGTCGATAGACCAACGCGACATTCAATATCGGAAAAATGGCTCCGCGGTGCCGCAAGGCAGTCGCCCCTGACGCCCGTATCGTCGATGCGCAGCTTCTGGGGACTGATGCGGGCCTACTGGTTCTCGGACAAGTGGGTCGAAGCCTGGACGCTCACCTTGGTAATAGGCTTGCTGACAGGGCTCTCCAGCAAAGCCGACGTCTGGTTTACCGTGGCGGCGGCTGAACTATATACCTCAATCGCTTTTTTTCACGACGCCGCGAATACCACGCCGCTCAAAACGTTGCTGACCAATGCCGGCCTGCTCGTGCTGCTGGTCGTGCTCAAGGACATGGGCATTACCAGTACATGCAAGTTTGTATCGGCGACATTGCATCGCAAATGGCGCGGCTGGCTAGATAGCCGCTTCAATGCGGCGCTACTCGACCCCAACCATTCACACTACCACGCCCAGCATGGCTCGTCCGGCACGGCAGCGCCCGACAACATCGACCAGCGCGTGCAGGAATCGATCAAGGACATGACAGGCGGCGCTATTGGGCTTGCCATGGGAGTATTCAGTGTCTTTACCTCGCTCTACTTTGTCGGTGGAGCTTTGTTGGCAAATTCTGTGGAGGTAAAAGGACTCGAGTTCCTCGGCAGCTACGGGAGTGTCGTGCTTGCTCTGCTGGCGGTCGCTCTCTACGTGCCGTTCAACACCTGGATCGCAGTCAAAATCGGCGGAATGCTGGAGTGGCTCAACATCAGGATGCAGAAGGCTGAAGGCAGCTATCGGGGCGAACTGATCACGTTATTGCGCCGCAGCTTTCATGTGGCGGCCTCGCAAGGCGAAGTCGTGCAGAAGACGATACATAGCCGGCTCTATCTCGACATCGATAGGACTTGGTCGAAGTTCAACATCGTCAACACCATCTATTCGGGATTCGAATCGGTCTATAACTTTGTCGGTGCCAAAATTGTCGCCTTCGGGCCTGGCCTTGTGCCGTTTATCCATAACGGCCTCGACCTCAGGGGTTACATAACAGGTTCCGAACAGGTCAACGCGCTGATCAGCAAATGTTCGTGGTTCATCCATGTCATGCCAAGTCTTGCCACCTTGCGCGCCAACAGCTTGCGCGTCATTGAATTGGCGCAGGCGATCGAAAACGTCCAGCACCCGCAGGAATTCTATCAGCAGACCGGCCGCTCCGACTTCCGCTACGACCGCCAAAACCCGGTCTTCGGACTGACCATCCAGAAGCTCGAACTGGCGCATCAGGGCGAGGACGCAACGCCCTTCCTGAGTGCCGCGAACTTGCGCTTCCGGCGTGGCGAGTGGACTTTCCTCAAGGGCGAATCCGGTTGCGGCAAGACCTCGCTCGTCAAGGCGATCAACGGCCTGTGGCCTTATGGCCGCGGCACCATCGTCTTCCCGGAAGGGGTCAGGAGTTTCTACGCCGCCCAGGAGGTGAAGCTGCAGCAGGTTTCGTTGAAGCAACTGGTCTGCCTGCCCGGTTCCGAGCATGATTACGCCGACCTGCAGGTCGCATCCGCCTTGCACAAGGCCGGCCTCGGCGATTTCATCGAGCATTTGGCCGATGAGAGCCGTGAAGGAAAGATCTGGGATCAGGTTCTTTCGGGTGGGCAGAAACAGAAGCTGGTTGTCGCCCGCATCGTGCTGCAGCAGCCGGGATTGCTGTTCCTCGATGAAGCCACCGGCGCGCTCGACCCCGATGGACGGATCGCCTTCCACCAGGCGATCAAGGACAATTGCCCTGATGCAACCGTGATCTCGATCATGCATGAGGCGACGCCGCCGAGATCGCTCGCGGGCACCGAATTCTACCACAGCGTGGTTGCGATCGCCGACGGCGTCGCTACCAAGAAGCCGCTGGTTCCGAGTCTGCCGGTAGAGCTCACCACCATCCTCACGCAGCCGACACGGCCGGCCGAGGACAAGTGGCTGCGCTTTCCCCGCCGGCTGAAGCAGAGATAGCCGCGGCACCACTGCCGGCATCCAGCCAGCCTGCCACGTAGCCCGATCACAGTCTCGCGATCCAGTCGGTTTGCCGCCGTTTTAACCCGCTCTCGCGATTGACTCGGCAAGGCGCGCTCCTATGTTGCGCCGGCTTGCAGAATCTCAACTCGAACCCGCGAGCAGAAAGGTCACCGCGCCATGCCTGGCGACAGTCACAGTCGAACGCAACCGCCGTCCGCTTGACGTGACCTGACAGGCTCACGTCCTGCCGGACGGCAAGGAGTGAGCCATGAACGAGTTTTCCCCCGTCGCGGGCGGCGATGCCATCGCCATCGCTCGCGTACTTGCCAACGAACACGTCGCCGACATCGTCGAGGCCTTGAACCAGGAGCCCCGCGAGACGGCATCGGAGCTGCTTTGCGAAGTGCCGTTCGGGCGGCTGGTCGAGATCTTCGACCAGCCTGAACTCGACGGCGCATCCGAACTGGTCGAGGCGCTGCCCCGCATCAAGGCAGGCAGACTGCTTGCCGCCATGTCGGTCGACCGCGCCGCCGACATACTGCGCGATCTGAACGAGCCGGCTCGTTCCGAACTGCTTGGTGGCCTGGCGCCACCGCTGCGCGCGACGCTGCTTGCTATTCTCGGCTACCCCGAGGGCAGCGCCGCCTCGCTCATGACGACCGAATATGTCAGCGTGCCGCCCGACTGGAGCGTAGCCCGCACGCTGGATTATATCCGCAAGGTGGAGCGGACGCGCGAAACCGTCTACGCGATCTACATCGTTGATCCGCAAACGCATGTCCTGTTGCGCTCGACCAGCCTGCGTCGACTGATCGCTGGCGGGCCCGACGAGCTGATCATGGCAATCGCGCCGGATCGTGCGCCTGTCACCGTTTCACCGCTGACCGACAGTGAAAAGGTTGCTCAGCTGATCTCGAAATATGATCTGCTCGCCGTTCCGGTCGTGGACAACGGCAAACTGCTCGGCATCGTTACCATCGACGATATTATCGACACGATGATCGAGGAAACGACGGAGGATGTGCATCGTTTCGGCGGCATGGAGGCTCTCGACGAGCCCTATATGAAGATGGGCTTTCTGGCGATGATCCAGAAACGCGCCGGCTGGCTGTGCGCGCTGTTTATCAGCGAGATGCTGACCGCCAACGCGATGCAAAGTTACGAGGGCGAGCTGGAAAAGGCGATCGTCCTGACGCTATTTATTCCATTGATCATGAGCTCCGGCGGCAATTCCGGCTCGCAGGCGACCTCGCTCGTCATCCGGGCGCTGGCACTGCGCGAGATCGGCCTTGGCGACTGGTGGCGGGTGGCCCTGCGCGAGCTGCCCACCGGCCTGGTGCTTGGCTCGATCCTTGGCGTGGTCGGCGTCTGCCGCATCGCGCTCTGGCAGTATCTCGGCTTCTACGACTACGGCCCGCACTGGCCGCTGATCGCAATGACGATCGGCGCCACGCTGGTTGGCATCGTCACCTTCGGCTCGCTGTCTGGATCGATGCTGCCGTTCGCCCTGAAGCGCATGGGCTTCGACCCGGCCAGCGCATCGGCCCCGTTCGTCGCCACGCTGGTCGACGTCACCGGGCTGGTGATCTATTTTTCTGTGGCGCTGGTGATCCTGCGCGGAACGTTGCTGTAAGAAAACGCACGCACTTCCATCGCGGCAATTTCGTTGCCGCGATGGGTTGTCGTCGCGTCAGACGCGCTCACCATCTCTCACCCGGTAAGTCGGCTTGTACATGGTGACGAGTTCTTCCGCGGCGGTCGGATGCACCGCCATGGTGCGATCGAAATCATCCTTGGTCAGGCCGGCCTTCAGCGGTATGCCGAGAAGCTGCGCCATTTCGCCGGCATCCGGCCCGAGGATGTGGGCGCCGAGGACCTTTTTCGAGGCGCCGTCGACGACCAGCTTCATCAGCATCTTTTCGTCGCGGCCGGAAAGTGTGTGCCGCATCGGCCGGAAGGTGGCGCGGTAGATTTCAACATCCGAAAAGCGCTTTGCCGCCTCATCCTCCGACAGACCGACCGTACCGATCTCGGGCTGCGAAAAGACTGCGGTAGCGATCGTGTCATGGTCGGGCGCCGTCGGCTTGTCCTTGAAGGCGGTCTCGACGAAGCACATCGCCTCGTGGATTGCCACCGGCGTCAATTGCACGCGATGGGTGACGTCACCGATTGCCCAGACGTTGTCGATGTTGGTGCGGGAGTATTCGTCGACGTGGATTGCCCCGGTTTTGGTCATCTCGATGCCGACGCCTTCCAGGCCCATGTTCTCGGTATTGGGAATGCGGCCGATGGCGAGCATGACCTGGTCGACCGTCAGCACCGTGCCACCGGTGACAAGCGCGTCGAGCCGGCCGTCAGGCCGCTTCCTGACCCACTCGGACACGGCGTGGCAGAGGATTTTTATCCCTTTCTTTTCCATCGTGTCGTGCAGCATGCGTCTGAGGTCCATGTCGAAACGGCTGAGGATCTCCTTGCCGCGGTAGACCAGCGTCGTGTCGACGCCGAGGCCGTGAAAGATGTTGGCGAATTCGACGGCGATATAGCCGCCGCCCTCGATCATGATTGCCTTCGGCAGTTCCTTGAGGTCGAAGGCCTCGTTGGAAAAGATGCAGTGCTCATGGCCGGGCAATGCCGGATGCGGCGCCGGTCGCCCGCCGGTAGCGATCAGGATCTGGTCGGCGGTAACGGTGCGATCCTCACCAAGAAGATGCACCACATGCCGATCGACCAGGGTGGCGCGCGAATGAAAGACCTCGCCGCCGGCGCCCTGCACGTTCTTCTTGTAGATGGCCTCCAGCCGGCTGATTTCGCGGTCCTTGTTGGCGACCAGCGTCTGCCAGTCGAAACGCGCCTCAGGCACCGTCCAGCCATAACCGGCGGCGTCGGCGAAATGCTCGGGGAATTGCGAGGCGTAGACGTAGAGCTTCTTCGGCACGCAGCCACGGATCACGCATGTGCCGCCATAGCGGTATTCCTCGGCGATGCCGACCCGCTTGCCGAGTGCGGCCGCGACGCGCGCCGCCCTCACCCCGCCGGAGCCGCCGCCGATGACGAAAAGATCGTAGTCGTAACCGGCCATGGCTGAACTCCTTGCCCCTCAAACCCCGAGACAGGTAGGCTGCCGACTATCAAAAGAAAAGCCCGGACTTGCCGGGCTTTTGGTCCAGTGGCGGTCAGGCGGCTCGGAAGTCCGCAATCAATTCGGTGTAGCGTCCGCGGGAGCTGCGCCATCGGCCGGAGCGGTACCGTCGGCAGGTGCAGCCGGCGCCTTGGCATTCGCCGCCGCACCCAGGGTCTCGCCGACCTGCTGGGCGAGATCGCGAGCCAGGCCGTTCTGCCAGATCTCGGCAGCCTTCACCAGTTCGCGCGTCACGATCGGGCCGTTGTCGAGCAGCTTCTTGCCGGAATCGGAATTGTAGAAGGCGGCAATTTCATTGAGTTCCTTTTCCGAGAACACCTTTGCATAGGCGAGCGCCGCTTCCTTTTCCAGGTCGGCGCGGCGCGATGCCAAGGCCATCGCCTTCTCGTTGATCGTCTTGGCGATCAGTTCCTGCATGTCCGGGTTCTTCTGGATCAGCTGCTGCTCCAGTGCCGCGGCTGCTTGCGGCAGGATGCTGTCGAACGTATCCGTCGCATGGATCGCCGCGACGGCGGCGCGCGCCGCCTTCAAATGCGCATCGGTGACGTCCTGCGAAAACGCAGGCGACGAAAACGCGAAAACGGCCGAGGCCGCCAGAATGGCAAAAAAGCGGCCAACCCGGTTATGCAACATCATGATCGGTAAAACTCCCTGATTTTCGGGCGGCATGGACGGTTTGAATGCCGTCGCCGCCGGCTATGATGGCCGTTGATGCCAGCCCGATGAAAAGACCATGCTCGACCACGCCCGGAATGGCGTGGAGAGCATTCGAAAGCGCTCTTGTATCCGGAATGCGGCCAAAAGATGCATCGAGGATAAAATGGCCGCCGTCTGTAACAAATGGCTGGCTCCCCGTCATCCTCAATGTAACAGGGCCGGAAAGGCCAAGGTTTGCAGCCGCCGCGCCGACCGCAATTTCGGTGGCGCGCAGGCCAAACCGGTTGACTTCGATGGGCAGCGGAAAACGGCCGATCATCTCGACCATCTTGGAGCTGTCGGCGATGACGATCATGCGGGCGGAGGCCGCCGCGACGATCTTTTCGCGCAGCAGCGCACCGCCGCCGCCCTTGACCAACGTCAGCGCCGGATCGATCTCGTCGGCGCCGTCGATGGTGAGGTCGAGCTCGGGGGTTTGCTCGAGGGTGGACAGCGGCACACCAAGCTCGGTGCAAAGGACGGCGGTGCGCTCAGAGGTCGGCACGCCGATGACAGTCAGGCCGGTGGCGACCTTGTCTGCGAGCAGCCGCACGAACTCGTCCGCCGTCGTGCCGGTGCCGATGCCGAGCCGCATGCCATCCGTGACATGGGCAAGCGCTGCCCGCGCGGCCTCAACCTTCAATTGCCTCGCATCCATGCCGGGTCCCGAGATTTGTTTCGGCGCTCGTAGCATTTTTGCCGGGCTGGTCAAAGGACCTTGCCCGCGGTGGATAAGCCGTCTTGCCTGAACGGGCCGTAGCGGTTATCGCCTGCCGGCAATCAAATCGTCACAGGACAGGCCATGACCCGACCGATCATCGTGTTCGACCTCGACGGGACGCTGATCGACACGGCGCCGGACCTGCTCGACAGTCTCAACCACAGCCTTGCCGCCAGCCAGCTCGCGGCCGTCGACGAAGCCGGCTTCAGGCGCTTCGTCGGCCATGGCGGCCGGGTGATGATCGAGCGCGCCCACGCAGCGCAGCACAGGTCGCTGGCAGTGGAGGAGCACGATCGCCTGCTCAAGCTGTTTCTGGACCATTACACCGTTAACATCCCCGGCAAATCGCGCCCCTATCCCGGCGTCCCCGAGGCGATCGCGCGGTTCGAGGCGGCCGGTTACCTGCTGGCCATCTGCACCAATAAATACGAGGCCAATTCGGTGGCGCTGATCGAGGCGCTCGGTATGACCAGGCATTTCGCGGCGATCTGCGGTCAGGATAGTTTTCCGTTCCGCAAGCCCGACCCGCGCCATCTCACGCAGACCATCGCGCGCGCCGGCGGCGACCCGCACCGTGCACTGATGGTCGGTGATTCGCAGACCGACATCGACACGGCGAAAGCCGCCGGGATTCCGGTGGTGGCAGTCGATTTCGGCTACACCGATCGTCATGTGCGAGAGTTCGAGCCGTCGGCGGTAATCTCGCATTTCGATTCGCTGACGCTCGATCTGGCACAAAGACTGATGGCCGCGGCAGAAGGCTGAAAGCCGCCCATCGGGCGGACCGCCAAATGCCGACCGACAAGTGGTTGACTTAGCAGGCCGGCCTCCCTTATATCGCGGCGCGCTTGGCCTTCGGGCAACGAGCGGGCGATTAGCTCAGCGGGAGAGCACACCCTTCACACGGGTGGGGTCGCAGGTTCAATCCCTGCATCGCCCACCATTTGCTTTCCTGAATCAATTCCAAGCCAGAACGGCTAGCAGCTGCAGGTAGCGCCCTCGCCGCCAAAATTCTTTTGGGCGAAATTCAAGGCGCTGCTGTAGCTCGTATAGCTCTGGAACTGGCAAACGTTGGAGCCGGCCCGCACCTTCATCTGCTCGATATCCCAGAACGAAACCTCGATACGGTCGTCGGCGCAATAGACCGTATAGCGTTCAGGTTCCAGCGCCTCGGCCTTCTGCACGGGCATCGAAACGGCCGAGATGGAAAGTATGAAAAGTACAAATATGATGGCATGACGCATTTGCATGTAGACCCCCGAATGACCACCGGCAGTATTATGGCCGCGATGTTGAGGCGACGCATCATGATTTTAAGCAGTCGCCGTGTTCTTTCGGCAGCCATAAATCAGGTACGGACGGCGCCTCCTTGTAGCGCAACCCTCCGCGATCCCGGAACAAACCTGCATGGACGTGAGTTTCTGCTGATCGAGATGTGAGGGAAAGCCATGTCCAGACTTGTTTTGGCGGCCGCCGTGCTGCTTGTCGGCGGTTCGGCCTTTGCCGCGGACGAAAATCCGGTGCCGCCGCAGAATGCCAAGAAGCTGTCGGAAATCATCGCCAAGGTCGAGCAGCGCGACGACTTCCGCTACATCAAGGAAATCGATTGGGACAGCGATGGCTACACCGTCATTTATTACACGAGCGACAAGGCGAAAGTCGAAATCACCTACGATCCGGTGACAGCCGCGCCGAAATGAAGCTGGCCGCCAACGGTCCAGATTCTAAAAAATGGCGCGCCTCCAAGGCCCCCGGCCTTCGGCACACGCTTGCGTAGACATGACTTTGATGGCTGACTGGGTGCTATCATTGCGCGCGGGGGTGGGCATGGCGACGGTAAAGCACGTATTGAAACGCTTTCTGATGATGCTCGCGGGTTATTTCATAGCGGTACTGGTTGGGCTGATCGCGGTGGCGGCGATCTATGGCGGGCTGAGTTCGCTGCCAAATGCGCCGAATTATTTCGACGTCATGGGTGTCACCCCCGTTGCGGTGCTGCTGTTGCCGCCGCTCGGCATGTTCATCTATTTTCTGACGATCGTGCTGACCGGCCTGCAGACGCTGATCTTCGCACTGATTGCCGAGTTTTTCTCGCTGCGCTGTTTTTGGCTGCACATGGTCTTCGGCGCGGCGGCCGCTGTTGGCGGCTTCGCCTTGATCTGGCCCAGTGTACCGGATGAGACGAACCCGGAGCGCTGGGCCGATATCGGCATCATTGCCGCCGCAGGCATTGTCGCGGGCCTGGTCTATTGGCTCATCGCCGGACGCGATGCCGGTTTCCGGCGCCCACTGTTTCAGCGCTAGAACCGCATTCGTCAGCTTGCCGGCGAACGCACCGCTTCCGTGCTGTCGAGCGCCTGCTGCAGCCTTGTATCGCGGCCGTAGACGTCGTTGAAATATTCGACCTTGCCGGACAGGTCCGGCCACGCGGTGAAATAGGCGACATAGACCGGGATCTTGCGTGTCACGTCCTCGGTCGAATGTCCGTGTTTCAGTTTGTCCTCGATGTAGTCGACCGAGGTGCCGAGCACGGCAGCGGCCATGCCGCGCGGATCCTGCAAGCGAACGCAGCCATGGCTGAGCGCACGCATGTCGCGCTGGAAAAACGACTTCTGCGGCGTATCGTGCATGTAGATTGCATGCTTGTTGGGGAACAGTATCTTCAGCTCGCCCAGCGCATTGGCCTCGCTCGGCAGCTGGCGCACGCCGTAGGGTATCTTTGCGCCGTAGGCGCCCCAATTGACCGAGGACGAGGGAATGCGCTTGCCGCGGGCATCGACCACCTCGTAGCCGGCGCGGTCGAGATAGCCAGGATCCCGGCGCAGCCGCGGCAGCATCTCGTTGACCAGGATCGATTGCGGCACGCCCCAATAGGGATGGAAGTCGACCTGCTCTATCTGGTCATAGAAGAAAGCAGTCTGGTTGGTGGGCCTGCCAACCACGGCGCGGGTCTTCAGCTTCTCCTCGCCATCATCGATATAGCTCGCGGTGAAAGCCGGCTGGTTGATGAAGACGCGCGGGCTGCCAAGGTCGGAAGGCAACCAGCGCAACTCTTCGAGCGCAACCCGAACCTTCTGAACTTTGTCGGCCTTGGACGTTCCGGCCAACGATGCAACGGTACGCGGGCCGATGACGCCGTCGCCTTTCATGCCGGCCCGTTTCTGCACCGCCTTGATCACCGGCACCAGCTCCGGATCGTAGACCTCGCTGGTAGCGAGCCTCGCCAGGACCTCGCCATAGGCGCCGCCCATCTCGTCATCGAGATTGCGCGCGATCTTTGTCAAAAGCTTCGGCAGCTCGGGGCTTGTCTGCCCCGGCTTCAACAGCAGATCGGGATCGATGGTGATTTCGTCTTCGGCGCTGGCCTGGAGCGCTTCCAGTTCGACGCGCAGCGCCTGATACTCGGAATTCTGTGGATGCCGTGACTCGAGATAAGTGCGCACTTGCTGGGTATGGGCCAGCGTCTTCAGCACCCCTTCCATGTCGAGCGGCTTAGGCGGAAAATCGTAGTAGCCGGTCATGCGGTTGGGATCGACGCGGCCGCTTTGTGCGTCACGGGCGTAGCGCAGGACACGCGCCGACAGCGCCATCTCGAAGCGGACCAGCTCTTTCAGGCGTTCATCGACATTGCCCGCCGATGTGCCTGCTGCCGGAACTTCGACGGTGTAGTCGGCGGGCGTCAGGCCGTAGCTCGCGGCCTCGCCCAGCACCCGCACGGCATCCTGGGCACGGCTGCTGGGACTGGTTCCCGCCACCCAGATGAAATCCGGATTGGCCGAGTAATAGGCGATCAGCGCCTTGGCGATGTCCTTCTCGGCGTAGAGGTCATAGCCGTCGAGGCCGGCAATGGCTTCGCGGAATGCAGCCCCGGTGGCCGCCGGCTCGAAAGCAGCGTCCTGAGGCGTTGCTGGTTCAGGCGCTGCCGACAGTGCCGAAAAATCGACGCGCACCAGCGGATCGCTCTTGTAGGTATAATAGGACGGGCTGCTGATTTGCGCACCACCACCGGAAGCGGCCGGCGCCTTGGGCTTCGGCTTGTATTTTGACGGTGGCGGCGGAAAGTCACCTTTCGGCGGTGCGTGTTTGACGCCGCCGCCGAAAAGCATGTCGAAGAACCCTTGCGCTTCAGCCTTCGGCGCCCCGAAGGCCAGCATTGCCGCGGCCACCGCAAACGGCAGCACGGTTGCTTTGTTTCCAAGGAGTTTCATGGATCACCCGCTCCGGTTGAACCGGATCCCGTTCCGCACCGCTTTCACGGTCTCGCCCACCCCATGGCGGATGTAAGGCGTGACTACACTGATTCATACTGATTTCGTTAAGCTTTCATAAATTTCGGAACGTCTGTTGCAGAACGGTTTCACAACGTCGTGACGGGGGGAGCGAATCCGCCGTCGCTCCCGACCAATGGTAGTGCCCGTGAGCCAAACCTCAAGCGTTGGCGCCGCCGTCGATGGTCAATGCAGCGCCTGTCACGAAGCGCCCTTCGGGGCCGGCAAGCCAGGCGACCATGCCGGCGATCTCGTCGGCCGTGCCGAAGCGAGGCATCGCCATCTTCTGACGCTGATGCTCGGCGTGCGGGCCGGCTGCCGGATTCATGTCGGTATCGGTCGACCCCGGATGGACGACATTGGCGGTGATGCCGCGCGGACCAAGATCGCGTGCAAAGGCCTTGGTCAGGCCAACCAAGGCAGCCTTGCTGGCCGAGTAGGCGCTCAGGCCGGCGTCCGTGGCACGCTCGGCCAGATTGCTGCCGATCGAGATGATCCGGCCACCCTCGCCCATATGCGCTGCTGCCGCCTTGGCGGCGACGAACGGGGCTCTGAGGTTGACCTCCATCGTCTCGTCGAAATCGGCAAGCGACAGGGCATCGATCGGCGCAGCGCGCCAGATGCCGGCGCTGTTGACCAGGATGTCGAGCCGTCCGAAGGCTGTTGCTGCCTCATCGACTGCCGCCTCGATCGCCCCAGCATCGCGATTGTCGGCCTTGATGGCAAAGGCCCGGCCGCCGGCCGCCGCGATTTCCCTGACCACCGCACACGCCCCTTCCTCGCCATTCACATAGGTGATCGCCACGCCTGCCCCGTCGGCCGCGAGCCTTCTTGCGATCGCCGCACCAATGCCGCGGCTGCCGCCGGTGACGAGGGCGGCCTTGCCGTTCAAGCTTCTGGATGACATCTGCTTCTCCATTTTGTAGTGATTGATACATAAATATCTGCCAGCCTTGCTGAACCACGTCAACGGAATTATGTATCGATCAATACAGAAAGAATGCCATGCCGGAACGAGGCCGCCCCCGCACCTTCGATCGAGCCGCCGCCTTGCGGCGCGCAATGGAAGTGTTTTGGGCCAAGGGTTATGAGGGCGCGTCGATAAGTGACCTGACCGCTGCAATGGGCATCAACTCACCCAGCCTCTATGCCGCCTTCGCCAGCAAGGAAGCGCTGTTTCTCGAGGCAACCGAGCTTTACACGCGGGTCGAGGGAACCGAGATCTGGTCCGCGCTGGAAAAGGCGCCGACCGCGCGCGAGGCCGTCGAACGGTTCCTGCGGCAGACTGCCAGGGCCTATTCACAGACCGGTCGTCCGCAAGGCTGCCTTATCACGCTCGGCGCATTGCACCAGGATTCAAGCCGCGGCGCCATCTGCGATGATCTGCGCCGTCGCCGCGCCGAAAACCGCGAAGCCTTGCTGAGACGCCTCGAGCGTGGCGTCGCCGAGGGAGAGTTGCCGGCCGATTTCGACTGCGGTACGGCCGCGACCTTCTACGCGACCGTGCAGCACGGCATGTCGATCCAGGCGCGCGACGGCGCGTCGCGCTCGGCTCTTCTGGCGACGGTGGCCGGGGCAATGGCGGCTTGGATAGCGATGGCCAGCACCGGGGCAGCGTGACGTCGAACCCGGCTGACAAGAACGATATTCAGGTCACTGCAGAGACGGCTCGAGCCTGCCGGCAACGAAGCCAACGGCACGCTCCGCCACACCCCTGTCGGCGAGAATGCGGCGGTGGCCGAGCCCGTCGGCCCAGTAGAGCCGCACATGGTCGCCGGCGCGCGTGTAGAGCCTTGCATGCTCGGCGGACACTTCGCGGTCGTCCGGCGCGTGGATCACCAGCGTCGGCAGCGGCGTGCTTGCGAGCTGGCGGTCACCGGTGAACTCGCGCAACGGCCGGCCGGCGATGCGCTCGACCCGGTCGGCCATGGCGGCCTGCGAGCGCGAGCCGACATTCAGCATGCGGCTGAAATCAGCGAAGATCGCCGGCAGCGAGCTCGGCGCGGCGATAAGCACCAGCCGCCCGGCCGCCAATCGCGGGATGTTCCTGATCGAACCGGCGACGGCGTTGGCGGCAACGGCACCACCGAAGGAATGGCCGACAATGGCCGCGAACGGGCCGAACCATTCGCCGGCAACCCGTGCCGCATCGACCGCGCTGACCAGGGTAAGCCGGCGGCCCTGCGACTGGCCGTGGCCCGGCAGGTCGAGCGAGACCACCTTGTAGCCGGCATCGCGATAGGCTTCGATCAGCGTGCGCATGTATTCGGTGCGCGAACGCCAACCATGGATGACGAGCACGGTGCCGGCAGCCGCACTGCCCGGCTCGGGCCGGAACTCATGCACCATGACGCAGCCGGTTCTGGTCTTTAGCCGATGATGGCGTGCCTGGGTCATGAAATCGGCGGCGCGGTCGATTGCGCGGCGCTCGCCTTCGCTCAGGCTTTTCTCGTGCGGCGTGCGGCAGAACAGCTCGAATGCAGCACGCCCGGTGAGTCGCGGTGCCACATGCTCAGCCACGCCGAACGTGCCGCGGATGACCTTCAGTCCAAATGATGCCATAGTGGCGATCCATTCATTGGTTCAAGCATGAACATAATAGTTCAAACATGAACATTAAGCAAGACCTGCCCTGGGACAACCCGCGTTTTCGCAACTGGGTCGCGGTGGCGCGCGCCTGCCATGTGCTGGAACGCACCCTGGCGGTGAAGCTTGCGCCGCTCGACCTGAAGCCGGCGCAGCTCGACGTGCTGATGAACCTCTACCGTCATCCCGGCATGTCGCAGCACGACCTCGCTCGCCGGCTGCTGGTCGGCCGCTCCAACATCACCATGCTTTTGCCGCAGCTGGAGACGCGCGGCCTGCTGCGCCGCGAGGGCGATGAGAAGGACAAGCGCGTGCTGCGGCTTGCGTTGACCGAGGCCGGCGAGGCACTGCTGATGCAGGCGCTGAAGGTCCATATGGCGCTGATCGAGAAGGCGATGAGCCAGTCGACACCGGAACAATGCGACATGATCGGCGAACAGATGCGTAGGGTTGCCGAGGTTTTGAAGACCGCCTGACAGCCCAGTGCTCCACCACCAGATGCTTCACCACATCGATTTTTTCGCGCGCTCGGGCCATTCCTTGTCGTAGACCTCGCCGTCAATGTTCTTGCGGCTGGTGATTTCCAGGATTTGGCCGGGAGTCGGCATCGTTCTCGGGTCGACATGCCTTGCCGGGTTCCACAGTTCCGATCGGTGGATGGCGCGGGCGCACTGGAAATAAACCGCATCGATCTCGATGATCGTCACCGAGCGCGCCGGCTTGCCCTCGACGGCGAACGAGGCGCAGAGCCCGGTATCGGTGGTGATGTGGGCGCGGCCATTGACGCGCAGCGTCGTGCCGGAACCCGGCACCAGGAACAGGAGCGCGACGCGCGGATCGCGAAGGATGTTCCTTAGCGAATCGGCACGGTTGTTGCCGCGTCGGTCCGGCATCATCAGCGTTTTCGGATCATGGATGCGGACGAAGCCGGCAAGATCGCCGCGCGGCGAGCAGTCCAGCCCTTCTGGCCCGCAGGTTGCGAGCGCGGCAAACGGCGAAGCCTCGATGATAGCTGCGTATTCGCGAATCAGCTGGTCGAGTTCCTTGACCACCGACGCCTCGCCGGGCAGGCCATAGAGCGCTTCAAGCTGTTCGATGCTGGTGATCACGGACATGTTTTCGTCTCCAAAGCTTTGCCGGCGCTACTCCAGATGGATGACGTTTTCACGACAAGTGCCCGTTTGCCGGTCATCAGGAAACGGGTGTCGAGGCAACGCAAACAAGGGCAAACCGCTTTACCTGCATGATCGTGCCAACGGATACGGAGGTCAAAAATGGATAAACCGCTCGACCGGCGACGCACCGCCATGGAACTTATTGAAAACATGTTCAATGTTGAAATGCGTTTCCTGCAATCAGGGTCGGAGAGCCTCGATGTGCTTGCCTGCGCATTTCATGCCGAGATTGTCGTGCATGAGCCGCGCTCCCTGCCCTATGCCGGTGACTGGAACGGCCTCGACGGCGTTGGCGCCCTTTTCCGCAAAATGCGGGAAATCTGGAGCGACGTGGCGGTGGAGGACCTTCAGGTCGCCCAAAACGATGACACGGTGTTCATGAGCTGCTCGCTTTCGCTGACATCGCGGGCCAATGGCGCAACCATCAAACAGCCGTTTGCCGAAGTCTTGCGCTTCAAGGATGACCGGCTGATCGAAGGCACGCCGTTTTATCACGACACCAGCGAGATACTGGCGATCTTGCGTTGACCTGGGAGTCCTGCGGGATCCATTTCAACGGTCGCGGCTCAGCCCCTTCTCTTCCAGTTCGGCGAGATAGGCGGCCCAGCGTGCATCCTTCTCATGACCCAGCGTATGCAGGTAGTTCCAGGTGAAGATACCGGTGTCGTGGAAATCGTCGAAGGTGATGCGCACGGCATAATTGCCGACCGGCTCGATCTTCAGGATCGCCACATTGCGCTTGCCGGGAACGGTGACGCGCTGTTCGGGCGAATGGCCCTGCACCTCGGCCGATGGCGAGGCGACGCGCAGAAGCTCAGCCGGCAACTCGAACGGCTGATGTCCCGGAAAGGTGACGGAAAGCAGCTTGCGGTCCTTCGAGACCCTGAGTTCCTTTGGCGCTGTCATGGTGGTGGATCCTGCGGAGAACTGCCCTTCCTACGCCGCTTCGCGTCGAGGGAAAAGGCCGCATGGAAAGTTCCGACATGATCTGTCGGCTGGGGAATGTTGCCGAAGATTCCGAGCTTCTATCTTGAATGGCAAGTTGGCTCGTATCACATAGCCATATATAACGAAGCCGTTCACGGCCACGGAAAGCGCATACGCATGGATATGATCGATCCTTTCGGTCGCACGATTACCTACCTGCGCGTGTCGGTTACCGACCGCTGCGATTTCCGCTGCACCTATTGCATGGCCGAGGACATGACGTTCCTGCCGAAGAAGGACCTGCTGTCGCTGGAAGAGCTCGACCGGCTCTGCACGGTCTTCATCGAAAAGGGTGTGCGCAAGCTCCGCCTCACCGGCGGTGAGCCGCTTGTGCGCAAGAACATCATGCACCTGGTGCGCCAGCTTTCGCGGCATCTCGAGAGTGGTGCACTGGAAGAGCTGACGCTGACCACCAACGGATCGCAGCTTTCCCGCTTTGCCGCCGAGCTCGCCGACTGCGGCGTCAAGCGCATTAACGTCTCGCTCGATACCCTCGATGCCGACAAATTCCGCCAGATCACCCGCTGGGGCAATCTGGACAAGGTCATGGACGGCATCGACGCCGCGCAGGCGGCCGGGCTAAAGGTAAAGCTCAATGCCGTGGCGTTGAAGGACTTCAATGACGCCGAATTGCCTGAAATGCTGCGCTGGGCGCATGGCCGCGGCATGGATCTGACGGTCATCGAAACCATGCCGATGGGCGAGATCGATGCCGACCGCACCGACCAGTATTTGCCGCTGTCGCTGCTGCGCGCGGCTCTCGAACGCCAGTTCACGCTAAGCGACATTCCCTACAAGACCGGTGGCCCGGCCCGCTATGTCCAAGTCGCCGAGACCGGCGGGCGGCTGGGCTTCATCACACCGATGACGCATAATTTCTGCGAAAGCTGCAACCGGGTCCGGCTGACCTGCACCGGCACCCTTTACATGTGCCTCGGCCAGGAAGATGCGGCCGACCTGCGCGCGCCGCTGCGTGCGTCGGAAGGCAACGAGCTGGTCGCCGGTGCCATCGACGAAGCAATCGGCCGCAAGCCCAAAGGCCACGACTTCATCATCGATCGCCGCACCAACCGTCCGTCGGTGTCGCGGCATATGAGCGTCACCGGCGGCTGATTTTTGGCCGATTTCGTGCAAGAATAATCGCCTTGGCACCGGCTTCGAGGCAAGGCGTGCAGCGGTTTTTTGCAATCACGACGTTTTTCGGAGTGATGGCGGCCACCATGGCATTTGCCGCGCCATTTACCTACACGAACGAGCGCTTCGGCACCGTCTGCACCTTTCCGGATGAAATCTTCACTCTTCGCCAGCCTGAGCCGGACAATGGCGATGGACAACAATGGCTCACTGCCGATGGCGCCAGCCTGATCTGTTCGGGTATCCTCAACATCGATGACGACACCCCGACAGCCTTCGTCTCCGCCGAGAGGGCCAGCAAGGAACCTGGCTACAGGATCACCTACAGCAAGACCGGCAAGGACTGGGCGGTGCTGTCGGGCATCAAAGGCGAGAACATCTTCTACGAACGCCGCCTGTTCGGAAAAGACGGTGTCATCCATACGGTCTGGATCGAATATCCGCCTACCCTGAAATCGAAATACGACCCGTTCGTCGGAGCCATCGCCGGCAGCCTCAGGGGACCGTGAGCATCCGGCGACGTCAGAACTTATTGGCAGCCTATTGTTTTTGCTAGCGAGTCACGGTTGTTGGCGCGTGTAGTCATATCGTACGGCAAGCCATTTTTTGCCGCTGCCATTGGCCTGGAGAAAATGTTGCTCGGCCACTTCGTGATTGTCGCCGTCCCTGGAAATGACGAAATCGGAGGCCGTGAACCGCCCTTCGACCTCGGGGCCGAAGCCGACGAAACCAAGCGGCTGGAACAGGAGTGAAATCTTGCCGTCCTCCTCACCACCAAAACTCCAGGCGGGCATGATCCCTGCCGGGAAACGGGTGTCCATGGAGACATACTTCCAGCGGCCCTCCACCCGGTCATAGCTCAAATAGGCTATCCGCTGGAAGTCCGGCATTTTCGACCCGGGCGCCGGGCGCATCACCTCCTGCATGAAGGGACCGATCATCGTGCGCTCGGCCACCAGCCCGGTCATGACGATCGGCTGCGCACCGGGCGTTGGCCAGATCGTGTTGACGACGGACCATTTCCCGACGCGGCGAGCGAGCTCATCCGCTTCGTGACCCGGCGTGGACATCCGTTCGACTGCCGACGCCGAAGCGCCGTTCTCGGCGAACGCAGGCGCTATCGCCATGAGGATGACCGCCAGGGCAGAAGAGAACCGGAAAGCCGACGAAACATGCCGCCTGCTGCCTGGGCCAAGCCAGTCCGCATTGCCTCGTGCATTCATCATGGACCATCTCCCAACACGATCAGAAGCTTACAATGACCAATTTGGTGAATCTTGCCGAGCAAATTTGATCTCGTCGAAAAATTTTCCTCGAGCCGCAGTGTGATAAATTTGCCCTCCGAACCCATCCTTTAGAACGGCACCTTTTTGGGGTCACACCCAGAAAAGGTCTTGTCCGCAAACGGTCACCGGATTTACCGCAAGCCCATTCGGGCCTAGCCTCTGCTCTGGAGCGGTTCTTCGCCCAGTGGGGGAATACGATATGCGCAAACTCATTCTTTCTCTTGCATTGCTCAGCCTCGCGGCCCTGCCCGCGGCGGCTCAGTCGATCGGCGGCACCTATGCCGTGGCCGGCACCAATTTCGATGGGTCGTCCTATGGTGGCGACGCGACGATCACTCTGACCAGCGAGACGACCTGCACGATCCATTGGGAGACAGGCGGCTCGTCCTCGGACGGTATCTGCATGCGCAATGATGATGCCTTCTCCGCCGGTTATGTCATGGGCAAGGCGGTCGGTCTTGTCGTCTACAAGGTGCAGGACGACGGCTCGCTGCGTGGCCTGTGGACGATTGCCGGCAAGGAAGGCAACGGCACCGAGGTACTGACGCCCAAATAAGCCCTGCCGCTCTTGCGCGACAGACGTTACGGGCCATAGAAAGGCTGTGGCCCAGCCCTTTGACGTTGCTGTTTTGCGGGTGCCTGCTAGACGCTTGCTGCAGGACTCACCCGGTAATCGCCTTGCCTCTTTCGCCAAACCTGCGCGGCGCGTTGTTCATGATGGTGGCCATGGCTGGTTTCACCCTCAACGACGCTATCACCAAATTCTCGTCGGAATCGATGAACATGGCGCAGGTCATGCTGATCCGCGGCGCCTTTGCTTCGCTTTTCGTTGGCCTGCTTGCGTGGCAACGCGGCGCGCTTGCCCGGCCAGGTTCGATGCTGCAGCCGACCGTTGCGCTGCGCGTCGCCGGCGAGGCCGGCGCCACGGTGTCCTTCCTGGTTGCTCTGGCGCATCTTCCGATCGCCAATGTCTCCGCCGTGCTGCAGGCGCTGCCGCTGGCGGTGACGATGGGCGCAGCACTTGTGTTCAACGAGGGCGTCGGCTGGCGGCGCTGGCTGGCTATTGCCGTCGGTTTTGCCGGCGTGCTGATCATCGTGCGGCCGGGCTTCGAAGGGTTCAGCGTCTTTTCTCTGCTGGCGCTGGCCAGCGTGGCATGCTGTGCGGTGCGCGATCTCGCCACCAAGCGGATACCGCAGGCAATTCCGACATTGCTGGTGTCGAGCGCCACCGCCCTTGCCATGACGTTTCTGGGCGCGGCATTGCTTTCACCGATGGGCGGCTGGACACCGATGACGGGACAAAGCACGGCGTTCCTGGCGCTGGCGGCGGTGCTCGTGCTCATCGGCTACCACTTCATCATCACGGCGATGCGGGTGGGCGATATCTCCTTCATCGCGCCGTTCCGCTACACCGCCCTGCTCTGGTCGATCCTGCTTGGCTTCACGATCTTCGGCGATGTCCCGGATCTGCCGATGATCGTCGGTGCCACGATCATCATCGCGTCGGGCCTCTATGCACTCTACCGCGAACGGATCGTCGGCCGGCGAAAGACAGCCGCCGAAAGCACTGGACCGGACATGGCGCCGGACGGCATATAGAGTGACTGTCGACGACTGTTTGATTTGAAAACTGGATTTTGGGTCTAGGCAGCAAACGATGGGCCGACATATCGCAGGGATCATTCTGGCCGGCGGCCGGTCGAGCCGAATGGGCGGCGGCGACAAGACGCTGCTTGCGCTGGGCGACGGCACCCTGCTCGACCGTGTCGTTTCGCGCCTTGGCCCGCAGGTCGGACCGCTTGCGCTAAACGCCAATGGCGATCCGACACGGTTTGCCGCGACGGGGCTTCCGGTGCTTGCCGATACCGTCAAAGGTTATGCCGGGCCGCTTGCCGGGATCCTGACCGGCCTCGAATGGGCTTCCGACACGACCTGCCAGGCGCTGGTCACGGCTGCCGGCGATACGCCTTTCCTGCCGAGGGATATGGTCGAGCGGCTGCTCGCGGCAGCCTATGCGCGCTCTGGCTCGATCGCCGTTGCTTGTTCCGGCGGCAAACGGCATCCGACCTTTGCACTCTGGCCGCTAGGGTTAGATCAGGCCTTGCGACAATTTCTCGTCGAGGAAGACAACCGGCGCGTTGCGGCGTTCATCGACCGGCACGGTTTTGTCGAGGTGGAATTTCCCATCCTGAAATCGGGGGGGGCCGAGGTCGATCCGTTCTTCAACATCAACACTCCCGACGACCTTGCCCAGGCCGCGCATCTGTTGCAGAGCATCGAGCCATGAAAAGACGTATCTTCGGCATCACCGGCTGGAAGAACTCCGGCAAGACGACATTGACCGAAAAGCTGGTGGCCGAGCTCGTCCGGCGCGGCTGGAAAGTGTCGACGGTAAAACACGCCCATCATGATTTCGACATCGACAAACCCGGAGCGGACAGCTTTCGCCACCGGCAGGCGGGAGCAGTGGAGGTCGCGGTCGTGTCGGGCAGGCGCTGGGCGCTGATGCACGAATTGCGCGGCGAGGACGAGCCGACGCTGGACGCGATCCTGTCACGGCTGGCACCCTCCGATATCGTGCTGGTCGAGGGTTACAAGCGCGAGGCGCACAAGAAAATCGAGACGCGACGGCTCGAGGCCAAGGACCGGACACCGCTCTCGGCAGGCGATCCACACATTGTCGCCATCGCGTCCGACTTCCACATTGTCGGCGAAGACCTGCCGGCCTTCGATCTCGACGACACGAATTCGATAGCTGACTTCATCGAGCGCGCCACCGGCCTGACGCGCTGAGATCGCGGCCGCAGGGGGCTTCCGGCCACTTTCTCTCCATTCAGGCGTTTGACCCAGCGTCACCGTTTCCTGAACATGACCTTCCCTCAAGCGACGGTTTTGCAGTTGCTTTTTCTTGGGAAAGAATGGGAGTATCGCGCCAGCGGGCGGTCAAAAGCACCGCCCACAGAGCCGTTCGGGAACGACGGCCGGGACCAACAGAGAGGACCATTATGCGTATTGCACTGCGTATCGCGCTCGCCGCTTCGGCTGCGCTGCTGACGCTTGGCGTTGCCCAGGCGCAGGAAAAAACCTTGAGGATCGGCACCGAGGGAGCGTATCCGCCATTCAACAACCTCACCGCCGACGGCCAACTCGTGGGCTTCGATATCGACATCGCCAAGGCGCTTTGCGACGAGATGAAGGTGAAGTGCACCTTCGTCGCGCAGGACTGGGACGGCATCATTCCAGCCCTTCAGGCAGGCAAGTTCGACGCCATCGTCGCGTCGATGTCGATCACGCCGGAACGCGCCGAGAAGGTCGACTTCACCCACAAATATTACAATACGCCGCCGGCGATCGCCGCGCCCAAGGACACCGACATCAAGGGTGTCACCAAGGAAGATTTGGCCGGCAAAACGATCGGCGTGCAGGCGTCCACCACGCATTTCAACTATTCGACCAAGACTTATACCGACAGCACCGTCAAGCCGTACCCGACCGCACAGGAATACCAGCTCGATCTGGCCAATGGCCGGCTCGATGCCGCCAACGACGACGTCGTCGTGCTGCAGCAATGGCTGGATTCGCCGGACGGCGCCTGCTGCAAGCTGGTCGGCACAATCAAGCCGGTTATCGAAATCCACGGTCCGGGCGCCGGCATTGCCGTGCGCAAGGGCGAGACCGATCTGGTCAACCAGTTCAATGCGGCGATCGACGCCATCCGCGCAAACGGAAAGTACAAGGAAATCAACGACAAATACTTCAAATATGACGTTTATGGCGGCGAGTCCTGATCGACCGACATAGGAGCACGTGAACGGCGGGAGATTCCCGCCGTTCTTATAAGGACGCCGCGCACGAGGGGTGATGCGGTACGGGTCTCGGAGAGCCTCAAGGAGAACAGGCAGGCGGATGCAGAGCGCACTGACGCTTCTCAGTTGGGGACCCGAAGGCTGGCTCGACGACATCGCCGCGGGTGTATTTGTCACGGTATGTCTTGCGCTGGCCACTCTGCCTTTCGGGCTGACGCTCGGCTTTTTCGTGGCGCTGGCCAAACAATCGGAAGAGCCGTCGCTGAGACTGGCCGGGAACATCTACACCACGATTTTTCGCGGAATACCCGAGCTGCTCACCCTATTTCTCATCTTCTTCGGCATCCCATTGATCCTGCAGTACATTGTCCGGCTGGTGAGCCCTGGCACCTCCGCCGACGTCAACAGCTTCGTCGCCGGCATGATCGCGCTGTGCTTCATTTTCTCCTCTTATTCCAGCGAGGTGTTTTTATCCGCGTTCCGCGCGATTCCAAAAGGGCAATATGAGGGCGGCTATTCGGTTGGCCTGTCCAGCGGCCAGACGATGCGGCTGATCGTGTTGCCGCAGTTGATCCGCATCGCGTTGCCCGGACTTGCCAATCTCTGGCTTATCCTGCTCAAGGACACCGCGCTCGTCTCGGCCGTCGGGCTCAACGAGATCCTCCGGCAGAGCGGGGTTGCCGCTCGCGTCACCAAGCATGCCTTCCTGTTTTACGGTTTTGCCGGCCTGATCTATCTCCTGCTGGCGATCGTCTCCTCCTTCGGCATCAATGCGATCGAACGAGCGGTCGGCAGCAGCGAGGTCAAGAGATGAGCCTGGCCACCGACACGCTGAAGGTCGACCGGCCGCCGCCGCCCGCACGCGGCTGGTCGCGCCAACGCATCCTCGGCCATGTCCTGGTCGGCCTGTGGATCGCTCTCGGCATCGGCATGGTCGTCTACCTGGTCGCTGCGTGGAACCCGGAGTTCTTCCAGAAATATGCACCCGGCTACATATCCGGCCTCGGCATCACCCTGTTGCTGGTTGCCATCTCGATTGTGCTTGGCGCGATCCTGTCGGTGCCGATCGCCTATGCACGCATGTCGAAGAACCCGATCCTCTCGGGGTTTGCCTATGCCTATGTCTATTTTTTTCGCGGCACGCCGCTGTTGGCGCAGACCTTCCTGGTCTACTACGGATTGGGCTCCTTCCGGCCGGAGCTCGAGATGGTCGGCCTGTGGGGCTTCTTCCGCGAAGCGTTCAACTGCGCGATCTTCGCCTTTTCGCTGAATACGGCCGCCTATCAAGCCGAGATTTTGCGTGGCGCGATCGAGAGCGTACCGAGGGGTCAATGGGAAGGTGCCGCCTCGCTCGGCCTGCATAAACTACAGACGATGTGGAAAATCATCCTGCCGCAGGCGCTGATTGTGGCGCTACGCCCCTATGGCAACGAGATCATCCTGATGATCAAGGGCTCGGCAATCGTCGCCATTATCACGGTCTACGATTTGATGGGCATCACCCGGCTCACCTATGCGCGCACCTTCGACTTTCAGTCGTATATCTGGGCGGCGATCATCTATCTGATCATCGTGGAAACATTGCGCCACGGCGTCGAGTGGATCGAACGGCGCATCACCATCCACCTGCACCGCTGACTCCCATCGCCTTGCCTGATCCGGTAAGAAGACCGCAAAGCAGGCTTCTAAGGGATTCGAAAACATGGCTTCGGTGGCATTTCTTGGTCTTGGCGTCATGGGTTATCCGATGGCCGGACATCTCAAGAACAAGGGCGGTTACGATGTCACCGTCTACAATCGTACCAGCGCCAAGGCCGAGCAGTGGGTTGCCCAGCACGGCGGCAGCTTCGCTGCGACGCCAGCGGAGGCGGCGGAGGGCAAGGACTTCGTCTTTTCCTGCGTCGGCAATGACGACGATCTGCGCTCGGTGACGACCGGCGCCGGAGGCGCCTTCAATTCCATGAAGAAAGGCGCCATCTTCATCGACAATACCACCGCATCGGCGGAGGTCGCGCGCGAACTGGCGCAGCAGTCGCAAGCGCTCGGGTTTGCGTTCCTCGACGCCCCGGTCTCCGGCGGCCAGGCAGGCGCCGAGAACGGCATGCTGACCGTGATGGTCGGCGGCGAGCCCGACGCCTTCGACAGGGCCAAGCCAGTCATAGATGCTTATGCCCGCATGGTCGGATTGATGGGACCGGCCGGGGCTGGCCAGCTCACCAAGATGATCAACCAGATCTGCATCGCCGGCCTCGTTCAGGGCCTGGCCGAGGGCATCCATTTCGGCAAGAAGGCAGGGCTCGACATCGAAAAGGTCATCGAGGTGATTTCCAAGGGTGCGGCCGGTTCCTGGCAGATGGAGAACCGGCACAAGACGATGAATGCCGGCAAATATGATTTCGGCTTCGCCGTCGACTGGATGCGCAAGGATCTTGGCATCTGCCTCGCCGAGGCCGACCGCAATGGCGCCAAACTGCCGGTGACGGCACTTGTCGACCAGTTCTACAAGGACGTGCAGGCGATGGGCGGCAAGCGCTGGGACACGTCCTCGCTGCTGGCGCGGCTGGAGAAATAGGACTTCACCGTGGCCGAGCTTTCGCCTCAATCCAGCGCCGATGAAATCGTTGCTCATCTGCGCTCGATCGCCTCGGAGGAAAATCGGCTTGGCATGCTGCGCTACGGCATCAAGATCGAACGTGCGCTCGGTATCTCGCATGGCGTGCAGCGGCATATTGCCAAGAAAATCAAGCGCAACCATGAGCGTGCCTTCGAGCTTTGGCAGACAGGCATCATGGAGGCGCAGTTCATCGCTTCCGTGACAGCCGATCCGGAGCGGTTCTCCGCCGCGGATGCAAGACGATGGGCGGCGACTTTCGATTCCTGGGATATTGTCGACGGGGTCTCCGATCTCTTTGTCGATACGGATTGCTGGAGGGAATTGATCGCCGAATTCGCGGTCGACGAACGGGAATTCGTTCGACGCACGGCTTTTGCGATGATGGCCTGGTCGGTGGTCCACCGGAAGAAGGAACCCGAGACGACCTTCCTCGAATTTCTGCCGATCATCGAAGCGCATGCGACCGACGCCCGCAATTTTGTGAAGAAGGCCGTGAACTGGGCGCTTCGTTCGATCGGCAAGCGATCGATGAATTTGCACGGCCCTGCCCTTGCCGTGGCGCTAAAACTGGCGGCCTCGACAGACAGGACCGCACGCTGGATCGGCAAGGACGCCGTGAAGGAACTTTCCGATGCCAAGACGCTCGAGCGGCTCGCCGCCAGAAAAGCTTGACCTGAGCGAAGTGCGCTTCACGGAGGTGAAGCAATCGACGCGCGCCGATTTCGAAAACCTGTTCGAGCAACCCGGCGGGCCGAAATACTGCTGGTGTATGGCTTGGCGCAATCTCGACCGCCGCGAGCATGTCGAGAACAACGAGAAGAAACGCGCGATGATGACGCTGATCGACGCCGGCACGCCGGTCGGCATTGTCGCCCAGATCGATGGCCGGACCGTCGGCTGGTGCTCGATTGCGCCGCGCGAGACCTACCGCAAGCTGTCACGGCAGCAGGACGATAGCGAGATGGGCATCTGGTCGATCGTCTGCTTCTTTGTGCCGAGAGCGTTGCGCGGCGGCGGGCTGGCAAGCGCATTGCTCGACGCGGTCATCGATCACGCCTTTGCCAAAGGCGCCAGGACGATCGAAGCCTATCCCGTCGACCAGGCTTCGCCGAGCTACAGCTTCATGGGTTTTCGCGACATGTTCGTCGCCCGCGGCTTTCGCGAGATCGGCATGACCGGCTCACGCCGGCATGTGATGCGGCTTGAGCGTTGACCTGTGAGGCAGCGGCAGCTTTACTTGATGTCCGCAGATCAAGGCTCAACGGCGGAGCAGCGATGAGCAACCGTTTTAAATCAGGCACGATCATGGCAACTGCCTTGTTGGCGTCCGCGATCGCGGCAAGCGCTTCCACTGGGACCACGCACATTTTCTGGAAGGATCTGCGCCCGGCTACCCAGGCAGCCGCCGAAAGCGTCGGACTGCCGATGATCGCGGCCAAAATGCCGGATCGTGGCGAGACGCTCTCACTCGACTTGCAGGACAAGACCGTGCAACTCGCAGGCTATGCGCTGCCGGTCGACCGCGATGGTGATCTCGTCTACCAATTCCTGCTGGTGCCGTGGACGGGAGCCTGTAGCCACATGCCGACGCCGCCGCCCAACCAGATCGTCCTCGTCACGCCTGCACAGCCTTACAGGATGTCCGAGGCCTACCAGCCGGTTTCGGTGACCGGCGCATTACGGCCGGGCATGGAGAAGAGCCAGCTTTTCATCCTCGACGGCGTCAGTGTCATCCAGTCGGGCTACACCGTGCGCAAGGCCGAGGTGGTTAACGTCGACGCCGTGCCGGACACGATCACGCTGCCGGTCAACTCGCCCTGGAGTTTCCTCAACAAAAAGAAGAACTAAACAGAAAAATCTCAGGCGGCGTTGGCGCCGGACTCCTTGTCGAGCATCATGTAATCCAGCGGCATCTCGGTCGTGTATTTGATCTGCTCCATGGCGAAGGAAGACGACACGTCGCGGATCTCGATCTTGGCGATCAGCCGCTTGTAGAAGGCGTCGTAGGCGGCGATATCGGGCACCACGACGCGCAAGAGATAGTCGACGTCGCCGCTCATGCGATAGAATTCGACCACTTCCGGGAATTCCTGGATGACCTCCGAAAAGCGCCGCAGCCATTCATGGCTGTGCGAATTGGTGCGGATCGAGACGAACACCGTTACCCGCACGTTGACCTTTTCATGATCGAGGATGGCGACGCGCCGCTTGATGACGCCCTCTTCCTCGAGCTTCTGGATGCGCCGCCAGCACGGCGTCGTCGACAGGCCGACCTTCTTGGCGACGTCGGCGACTGCAAGCGTCGCATCCTCCTGCAGGAGGCGGAGAATTTTTCTATCAAGGCGGTCCATTGGGTGCTCCCCTGATGCAAGTCGTCCAAGTGCGCAGCGGCCTTGGCACAACGACATGCATAAAAACAAGAATTTAACGCGCGTCCCCTCATGCGCGACGCGCTTCGAGGAATGGATTACCATAATCCCTCTTGCTCGAGCCTATTACAAGAAAGAAATTCTGCCGCATAGTGCGAAAGCGAGTGATTTCTTGCTGAATGCCTAGCCGAGGCGATAGCGGATTTCCGATCTCAGAAAGGGCAGCAAATCCATTTCAAACCATGGATTGCGCTTCAGCCAGCCGGTGTTGCGCCAGGACGGGTGCGGCAGCGGCAGGACTTTCGGGTCGGTTGCCGCCGCCCAGATGGCACGCCAATCCATGACCGTTTCCGTCAGCGAGGGACGGCGCGCCGCGCCCATATGCCAGCTTTGCGCGTAGATGCCGATCGTCAGCACCATATCGACTTGCGGCATCAGCGCCATCAGCGATGTGCGCCAGGCCGGCGCACATTCGCGGCGCGGCGGCAGGTCGGCGCCCCTGGCGTCCTGACCGGGAAAGCAAAAGCCCATCGGCACGATGGCGAATTTGTCCGTGTCGTAAAATTCCTCGCTGCCGACGCCCAGCCAGCTTCGCAGCCGGTCGCCGGAGGCGTCGGTGAACGGCATCCCTGTAATGTGAACCTTGGTACCCGGCGCCTGGCTGGCGATCAGGATACGCGCACTCGACGATGGCCTGAGCACCGGACGCGGCTGGTGCGGCAACGGCCTGCCGGCCGGGTTATCGACGCAGATGCGGCAGGCGCGTACCCTCGCCGCCAAGGCTTCCAGCTCTTCGCTCATTCGGAACTCGTTGTCAGGCGGCGGCACTCGGCCGGCTGGAGATGTCCCGATGCCAGCGCAGCACGTTCGTGCACTCTTCGGGTACCTTGATGCGAGCCGGCTTCATGAAGTCGATGGCGACCAGCCCGGTGATGTCGGCGATCGAATAGGCATCGCCGGCGACGAATTCCCTGCCGGCGAGCTCAGTGTCCAGAAATCTCAGGAATTCGATCGCCTTCGGCTTGTTGGCCTCGCCCCATTCGGGGATTTGCGGGATCTCCCATTCCCTCATTGCGGGGTGGATGTGCCGGAACGCCGCAGCGACGCAGCCGAACAGATTGAACTCCACACGTCTTTGCCACATCTCGACGATCGCCTTGCCGAGCGCGCCACGCCCGAACAAAGCCGGCTCGGGGTGCAGTTCCTCGAAGTAACGACAGATTGCGACGGATTCGGTGATGACTGTGCCGTCGTCGAGCTCGAGCACCGGCAGACGCTTCAGCGGATTGCGCGAGCTGACCGGCTGCTCTTTGTGCTCCAGCGCGCCCATGTCGACGGGCACCAGCGGAACCTGAAGTCCCTTTTCGGCCAGAAAAATCCGAACCCGGCGTGGATTGGGCGCGCGCCCGCCGTCGAACAGCTTCATCTCTATCCTCCTCGTCCGTCTCGACGAACTATAGGCACAGCTCACCAGAAGCGAAAAATTTCGCGCAAGGCGTCGCCGATCGACGCCAAGGTACCGTGCTTTCTTTCAACCAGCTCATGGCCGTGGCTCTCGCGCCAGTTCTTCGGCTCGTCGAAAGTTCCGGCCCAGATGCCGGCTTTGCCCGCGCGCGCAGCAGCTTCCTCGGTCTCGAAATCGCCAAAGGCGACCGCCCAGCCGGCCTCGACCTGCGCGCGGTTGAGATCCTTGCCGCCGGCCTTGCAGTCGCCGAGCAGCCTGCCGTAGCGGTCGCGCTGCCAGCCGCTGCAGGAGACGGCTTTGCCGGCGATCAACCGCACCAGGGACTGCCGCGCGAGCTTGCCGCAAGGATAGTCGGCACCGTCCTTGCGGCAGATTTGCGAATATTCCGGCGCGTCGATGCCACGCATGCGGATACGCTCGCCGCCGAGCGTGATGCTATCGCCGTCATTGACAGTGGCCGCGCCCTCCGTCTTGCGCGTCTCGATCCGGTCGAGTCGCGCCGCCAGGAGGATCGCCAGGCCGAGCACGATGAGTGTCAGCCCATAGTCCATCAGTCGGCGCCACAGGCTTCGCGGACGCGGCGCATAGTATCGCTGGCGCGGCCATCGCGACCACGAACGGCTCATATGGCAAACCGTTGGTTAATCATTCGAACGTAGCTTAACGATTTGAAATTGCTGCCCGCGTAAATTGAAGACTTCATGCCCCTGCAACGCTCGACCATGGCAGACAAGTTTATTGTGGACCGCAGAAAACGCCATCGCAACAGCGATGTCGCGCGCGCGGTGCGCAAGACGCGCGACCGTCTTTCGCAGCAAGCCGGAAATCCCGACTTCGATCGCGAGCTGTTGAAGCTCCACGCGCTTTCGATGACCGGCGGCGTGATCGTCATTCCGCTGCTCATCCTGGCAACGGCCGCGGCAGGCTTGTTCGCGGGCGTCGGCAAGGAGATCGGCGTCTGGGCGCTGTTCACATTCATCTGCTATACCATCGTTGCATTCATGGCCAGACGCGTCACTCAAGCGTCCGAGCTCAACCCGCTGGAAACGCATAGGGATTTCCTGATCGGCCATTTTCTGTGCGGGCTTGGCTGGGCCTGGTTCGCATGGCTCGGCTGCGAAGCTTGCCAAATGGATCAGTTCCAGGTCGCCAAGGCGGTGGTGCTGCTGCTCGCCATGTCGGCAACTGCGATCCTGGCCTCGTCCCTGCGCGGTGCGCTGTTGGCGACCTTCGCCCTCCCGGTCGCCATCTATGCTTATGCCAGTGCGAAATTATGGATGCCGGTCGAGGCGATCATGGCAGGCTTGCTGATCGCCTCGTTGCCTTTCTTCGCCTATGTAGCGCGCCAGCTCAACCGTTCCTCGCTGATGCTGCTGTCGTTCCGCTCCGAAAAGGATGCGCTGATTGCCGAACTGGAGACGGCGAAATCGATGTCGGACGAGGCACGGCGGCGGGCGGAAGACGCCAATCTGGCGAAATCGCGTTTCCTGGCCTCGATGAGCCACGAACTGCGCACACCGCTCAACGCCATTCTCGGCTTTTCTGAAGTGATGGCCAACGAGGTGCTCGGCCCGATGAGCAACCCGACCTATCGCGACTATGCCCGTGACGTGCACGACTCCGGACAGCATCTGCTCGACCTGATCAACGAAATCCTCGATTTGTCGCGCATCGAAGCGGGCCGCTACCAGCTCAACGAGGAGCCGATGATGCTGCTCTCAGTCGTCGAGGATTGCTGCCACATGATGGAGCTGAAGGCGCGCAACAAGGACATCCGCATCGTCCAGGATTTCGAAAACGCCTTGCCGCGCTTGTTCGCCGACGAACGCGCGGTGCGGCAGATTGCGCTCAACCTGTTGTCCAATGCCATAAAGTTCACCGCCACCGGCGGCGAAATCCGTGTGCGCGTCGGCTGGACGGCGGGCGGCGGGCAATATCTCTCCGTCAAGGACAATGGGCCGGGCATACCAGAAGACGAGATTCCGATCGTGCTTTCGGCCTTCGGCCAGGGCTCGATCGCCATCAAGAGCGCCGAACAGGGCACCGGGCTTGGCCTGCCGATCGTGCAAGGCTTGCTGGCCATGCATGGCGGCGAATTCCAGCTCCATTCCAGGCTGCGCGAAGGCACCGAGGCGATCGCCATCTTCCCGCTGAGCCGGGTGATGGAGGAACTGCCGGCGCTGCCGACCAAGGCGGTTGCCTCGCGCCGGCGCTGAATGCTTAACCGCGGACCGCCGCTGCCATGCCGGAGCTGGTCAGCGCGGCCGCCTTGACCAGGCCGGCGGCAAGAGCCGCCCCTACCGCCTCGCCTTGACTGACGCCCAGATCGAGCAGCGGGCGAAGGCCGAGGCGCTCGGCGGCCTTGGCGTGACCAGGCTCCGGCGACAGGCTTGCGAGGAGACAATGATCGAGCGCGGCGGGGTTGGCGGCATGTAGGACACCAGCGGCGGCAGTCACCGCAAACCCATCGAGCAGCACCGGAATCTTCTGCATCCGCGCCGCCAGAATGGCGCCGCAGATCGCGGCGAATTCCCGCCCGCCGACCCGGCGCAGCGCTTCCAGCGGGTCCTTGAGGCTCGCGCCGTGAAACGCGACCGCGGCATCGACCACCTCCGCCTTGCGCCTCTGCATCGCCGCGTCTGCCCCTGATCCAGGGCCGATCCAGTCGGCGCCGGTGCCGCCGAACAGTGCCGTGCAAAGGGCCGCGGCGACAGTCGAATTGCCGACGCCGAGGTCGCCAAGGCAAAGCAGGTCGGTGCCGCCGGCAATCGCTTCCATGCCGAAGGCCATGGTAGCGGCACAACCGCGCTCGTCCAGTGCCGCATCCTCGGTAATGTCGGTTGTCGGGATGTGCAGAGCCAGATCGAACACCTTCAAGCCGAGATCGTTGGCGATGCAGATCTGGTTGATTGCTGCACCGCCGGCGGCGCAGAGCTCGACTGCATTTGCCGTGGCGGCGGCGGGGCGCGGCGAAATGCCGTGGCGGGTGACGCCATGATTGCCGGCAAAGATCGCCACCAATGGCCGCGTCACCGCCGGCGGCGCGCGGCCGCTCCACCCGGCGAGCCAGGCGGCAATGTCCTCGATGCGGCCAAGCGAGCCTTCGGGCTTGTCTGCCTTGGCAAACAACTGGCGCACGCGGGCCTTGGCCGCCATATCTCCCGGCGGCAGGCTCACCAGGAGGTCGCGAAAATCGTCGAAAGGCAGCGTGCTGGTCATGTCGATGGCGATCGTCCGTGTGAATTGGTGAGCGGCATAGCCGCCTTGGCCAGCCGGCACAACCTCAAGCCGGCACAAGCTCCAGGCCTGGTACAACTTCGAGGTATTGACGCGAAAGCACCCGTTGGCGGCGCTTCCCGGAGGGCTTGTATTGACTTTGTCGTTGCACCATGTGGAGGCTAGCCAAGGAAATCCTTATGACGGCCATTGAATCCCCGTGCATCCTGGTCTGCTCGATCGATATGAAAACCGGCTTCTGTTTCGGTTGCGGGCGCACGCGCGCGGAAATCGCTGCCTGGATCGACATGACCCCGCAAACCCGCCGCAGCGTCATGGCCGAGCTGCCGGCAAGGCTGGAAACGGTCGAGCGACGCCCCCGCCGGGAAACCCGTCGCAGCCGCATGGCACGCGAACGCGACGCCCTCTCGTGAACCGGCCGCAGAGATGAACCGACTGCTGTGGATTCTGATCGTCGCGATCGGGGCAGGTGTACTCCTGCTCATGCTCAACGATTCCGCCGGCAGTACATTCGGCATTGAGAATTACGATTTCAGCCAGCTGATCTGGCTTAGCGCTTTAGCGGCGCTCGTCGGCGCCGGCCTGCTCAGATCGGGCAGGCCGTTAGGCACCATGGCCCGCAGCCTCGGCGCCTGGGGCGCAATCGTGCTGGCGCTGATCGCCGGCTATCAGTACCGCTATGAGTTGCAGGATTTCGCCAGCCGCGTCACCGCCGGCCTTGTTCCCGGCAGTCCGCTGGCGCTGGGCGTGGAAGAAGGCCATGCCACCGTCACCCTGGACAAGGCCGGCAGCGGCCATTTCGAAGCGCGCGTCACGATCAACGGCACGCCGATCCTGACGGTTGTCGATACCGGCGCGACCAGCACCGTTCTGACCGCCGAGGACGCGCTGGTGGTCGGGTTCAATTCGGCGGCTCTCCGCTTCACCATACCGATCTCTACCGCCAACGGCATGACACGCGCGGCGGCGGTGCGAACCGACGAACTGTCGATCGGCGGCATCGTGCGCAAGGACATGCCCATCATGATCGCCGCACCCGGCACGCTCGGCCAGAGCCTGCTCGGCATGAATTTCATCGGCTCGCTATCGGGCTTCGACGTACGTGGCGATCGCATGATTTTGCGGGATTGAGTTTTTCCTCAGGCCGCCTCTGCGGTCCGGCCGAAATCGACCTCTGCAAAAGCCGCCTTGAGCACCTGCGGTCCGGCACCCGGCCTTGTCGCATCGGTGGACAGGATCTGCCGATAGCGGCGTGCACCGGGCAGGCCGTGAAACAGCCCGACCATGTGCCGGGTGACATGCCCGAGGCGTCCGCCCTGCTCGATATGGCGTGACGCGTAATCCGCCATGGCATCGATCAGTGCGACAAAATCGAACGACTCAGCTGTGCTGCCGTAAAACGCGGCATCGATGCCGGTGAGTATCCCTGGCGTGTGATAGGCGGCGCGGCCGAGCATGGCGCCATCGACATGGTCGAGATGCGTCAGCGCCTCTGCGAGAGATTGAATACCGCCATTGATGCCGATGAATTTGTTTTGTTTTCTGGCTTTCAGCCGATAGACGCGGCCATAGTCGAGCGGCGGGATGTCGCGATTTTCCTTTGGGCTCAGTCCTTCCAGCCAGGCCTTGCGGGCGTGCACCCACAGCGCGTCGGCGCCGGCCGCGAAAACACCATCGGCCAACGCATCGAGTGCCGGTTCCGGATCCTGCTCATCGACGCCGATACGGCACTTGACGGTGACCGGTATTTTCACCGCCGCCTTCATTGCCGCGACGCAATCCGCGACGAGCACGGGCGTCTTCATCAGGCACGCGCCGAAGGTGCCCGACTGGACGCGGTCGGACGGGCAGCCGACATTGAGGTTGATTTCATCATAGCCGAAGGCTTCGCCGATGCGCGCCGCCTCGGCCAGCTTTCCCGGATCGGCGCCGCCGAGTTGCAGCGCCAACGGATGTTCGCTGTCGTCGAAGCCAAGCAGCCGCTCGCGTGCGCCGTGGATGACCGCATCGGCCACCACCATCTCGGTATAGAGCAGCGCCTCGCGCGTCAGCTGGCGATGGAAGAACCGGCAGTGCCGGTCCGTCCAATCCATCATCGGCGCCACCGCAACTTTGTGGCGTAACATGTTCATTTTACTACTTTTCTGTCTCAGTCCGTTCGAATGACAGAGCAATTTGGCAAAAGATGCACACCTAACTGACCCGATATACGATTTTGCCGCCGCAACTGAAAGCAAATTGGCATGTCACACATGTCACTGTACGCACCAGTTAGATGCCTGCCGTGGAACGATGGACCGCCGGCGGCATACCAGTCAGCCAAGGCGAAGCGTGTTGCGGGCGATCTGCCACGCGGATTCGACATGCCGCCGCGCCGCCTCCTCCGCCTCGTCCGGCTTGCGCGAGCGGATTGCATCCATGATTTCGGTCATTTCGGCGATCGCCGGCTCGCGGCGGTTCTCCGACGCGATCGTCATTGAGCGGAGCTGGTTGATGCGGACATTCAGCCCCGTCACGATTTCCCAGGCAATGCGCTTGTCCGCCGCCTCGAACAGCGTTTCGTAGAACTTGGTCGTTGCCCGCATCACCTCGACAGGCGCACCGGACGCCCACGCCTCAAGCAGGTTAGTCAAGGCGGCATCGAGCGAGGCGATCTGCGCGTCCGTGGCTGTCAGGGCGCAAGCCCGCGCCGCGATGCCCTCGAGCAGCGCCCGCAATTCATAGATTTCGTCGGTGCGGCCGAGATCCGGCTTGGCCACGGCGGGTCCGTGGCCCGGTATCATCTGCACCAGGCCTTCCGCCTCCAGCTGCCGCAGCACCTCGCGCACGACGGAACGGCTTACCCCGAGCTGATCGCATAGCGGCCGCTCGACTAGCCTTTCGCCAGGCTGGAAATGGAAGCCCATGATCGCCTCACGCATGCGCTCCAGCGCCAGCGTCCTCAGCGTCTTGGCAGAGCGGTCGATCCGCAGCGTATCGCCTGACATTTTCTCTCCCTACCCCGATCCGGCCACAAAACAGATTCCATAGCCGATTGACAAGGCTTCTGGTGCTCCATAGTATGGTATACCATAAGATAATGTAAAGATTTCGGCGTTGCACAGCGCCGCGGCGACCGAGGACTTTCATGAAACCAGCCATTCGAAAGATCGTCACCTGCATCGAGAACACGCTAATCGAGGGCGGCAAGGAAGCCCCAAAACCGCTGCGTCTGATCGGTGTCGCCGCTGTGCTGACAAATCCTTGGGCCGGCCGCGGTTTCACCGACGACCTGTCGCCGGAGATCCGCGCCATTGCTCCCGTCCTCGGTGAACTGCTGACCCGCGAGATTATCGCCGTTGCCGGTTCCGGCGAGGCGATAGAGGGCTACGGCAAGGCCGCGGTCTGCGGCACGGCGGGCGAGATCGAGCATGCATCGGCGCTGATCCATACGCTGCATTTCGGCAACCATTACCGTCGCGCGGTCGGCGCCAAGACCTATCTCGCCTTCACCAATCTGCGCGGAGGGCCGAACACCCCGATCGTGATCCCGCTGATGGACAAGAACGACGAAGGCCGCCGCTCCCACTATCTGACCGTACATTTCCAGATCGGCGACGCGCCCGCGCCCGACGAGCTGGTGGTGGCGCTTGGCGCTTCGATTGGCGGCCGCCCGCACCATCGTATCGGCGACCGCTATCAGGACCTCAAGGAGGTCGGAGACCTGCATGGCTGACGTCGCTGCCACCGCATGGGTCCGGGACACGGCTCCGGACGGCACCGGCTTCATCCGCGCCGGCTCCGGCGCGCCGGTTCTGCTCATTCACGGTGTCGGCATGAACGCCGCGATCTGGCACGATCAGATCGCGGCGATGAAACATCATCATGACCTGATCGCCATCGACATGCTCGGCCACGGCGTTTCACCGCTGCCGCCGGAAGAAGCCAGCCTGTCGGATTTCGCCGATCAGGCGGTTCGCCTTCTCGACCATCTCGGCGTGGCGTCGGTATCGATCGTTGGCCATTCGATGGGCGCGCTGGTCGCTCTGGAGATCGCCCTTCGCACCCCATCGCGCGTTCGCTCGATCGTCTGTCTCAATGCGGTATTCCGCCGCCCCGCGGCCTTGGCGCAGGCCGTACGCGAGCGTGCGGCCGCGCTCGGCACCCATGGCAACCCTTCCGCCATTGCGGCTACGCTTGCCCGCTGGTTCGGCGACCCGCTGCCGGCGAATCTTATCGGGGCGGCCTCTACCGCGCGCGCCGCCCTTGAAAGGGTCGACCCCGAAGGCTACGCGCGCACCTATCGCCTCTTTGCCCATGCCGACGCCGAGCATGCCGATGCCCTCCCCGGTCTTGCCGCGGCGGCCCTGTTCATGACCGGGTCGCAGGACAGCAATTCGACCCCGGCCATGTCGGCGGCGATGGCGAGGCTTGCGCCGCACGGTCAATGCCTCGTGCTCAATGGAGAAAGGCACATGATGGCAATGGCTTCACCTGAAAAAGTGACCAAACACATCATGGAATTTCTCGACACGGCAGGAGACGCTGGCGTGAAGCCGGAGACGGATGCAGTCTTTGACAGCGGCGAATTCCGGCGCGCGCTCGGCTCGTTCCTGACCGGTGTCACCATCGTCACAACGATCGGAGCGGAAGGCGAACCGCGCGGCTTCACCGCCAACTCCTTCACCTCGGTCTCGCTTGAGCCGCCGCTGGTGCTTGTCTGCATCGCCAAGAGGGCCCTGGGGCACAGTGCTTTTTCGACATCGAGAGGTTTCGCCATCAACATCCTGTCGGAGGACCAGAAGGCCCATTCCGGCATCTTCGCTTCCAAAGCAGCGGACAAGTTCGCGGCCGTGGCCTGGCAGCCGGGCCGAACCGGCAATCCGCTGATCGACGGCTCCGTTGCGGTGTTCGATTGCGGCATGGAGCAGCTGGTCGATGCTGGCGATCACTCGATCCTCATCGGCCGCGTCCGCGACTTCAGCCACAACGGAGCCCAGCCCCTCGGTTATTGCAGAGGCACCTACGTCACGCCCGGCCTCAGCCAGGAGGCGCTGGCGGCGGCGCCCCCCGATACGGAGGTCGGCGCCATTCTCGAGAACGAGGGCCGTGTGCTGTTCTTCGCAACGGCCGACGGGTTTCACGAATTGCCTGCGGGGCGCGGACTGGGCACGCCCAACGATGCGCGCAGCCTCAAGGGGCGCCTTGCCGCCAGGGCCATAGACGCGCAGCTCGGCTTCCTGTTCGCGGTGTGGGACGATGCCGCCGAACCCTGGCGCACGCATGTTTATTATCGCGGAACGGCCGAGGGGTCCTATTCCGACGATCGCCAGATGCGGCTTGTCGACATCGAGCAGATCGCCGATCTGGAGATCGCCGATCCCGCGGTGCGTTCGATGCTTGCCCGCTATGCGCGCGAACGCACGGAAGATGCATTCGGCGTCTATGTCGGCAACGAGGTCGAAGGCGAAGTCCGGCCGCTCGCCAAGTCCTCGCCTTCTCAAATTTCTCTTTCCGGCCGCGGATGAAGCCGATGAAATTTTCGCTTTTCGTCCACATGGAGCGATCGGATCCGGCCAAGCCGCATTCCGAGCTTGTCGGCGAGCTGGAGGACCTGGTTGTCCAGGCCGAAGAGGCAGGGTTCGAGACTGCCTGGATCGGCGAGCATCACGGGATGGAATTCACCATCTCGCCGAACCCGTTCATCAACATCGCCTGGCTCGCCGCCAAAACCAGGCGCATCCGGCTCGGAACAGGAACCATCGTCGCGCCGTTCTGGCACCCGATCAAGCTTGCCGGCGAAGCAGCGATGGCCGACGTCGTCACCGGCGGCCGTCTCGACATCGGCATTGCGCGCGGCGCCTACGCTTACGAATACCAGCGACTTTTCCCAGGCCTCGAGGCCTGGGGTGCCGGCCAGCGTATGCGCGAGATGGTGCCGGCGCTCCGCGGCCTGTGGGATGGAGATTTCGAACTCGCCGGCGAGTTCTGGTCGTTTCCTTCAACCACCTCGTCGCCCAAGCCGCTGCAAAAGCCTTATCCGCCGATCTGGGTGGCCGCACGCGATCCGAACTCGCACGACTTTGCGGTTTCCAGCAAATGCAACGTCCAGGTGACGCCGCTTGCCTCCGGCGATGGCGAAGTGGCCAGCCTGATGGAGCGTTTCAACGCGGCGTGCAATGCCCACCCCGACGTACCAAGGCCGGAGATTATGCTGCTGATGCATACTTTCGTCGCCGAGGATGCAGCGGAGGCTGACCGGCTCGCGCAGGATCTGTCGCAGTTCTACTGCCAGTTCGGCGCCTGGTTCCAGAACAAGAAGCCGGTGCACCAGGGCATAATGGAAGCGCTGACCGAAGACGAGATCGCGGCCATGCCGCAATATGCGCCTGACAAGATCAGGCAGAACCTGGTCATTGGCGAAGCCGACGAGGTGATCGCCAGGCTGAAGGCCTACGAAGCGCTCGGCTACGATCAGTATTCGATCTGGATCGACAGCGGCCTTTCCCATCGGCGCAAGAAGAAATCGCTGCAGCTCTTCATCGACAGGGTGATGCCGGCCTTTTCCGAACCGAAAGCCGGATTGCGATGAGCACCACTCAATTCAGGAACTATATTGACGGCAGCTTCGTCGAAGTGGCGGCGACCTTCGACAGCATCGATCCCTCGACGGGCGCGCCATGGGCGAAGATGCCCGCTGCATCGTCTGATGACGTCGACCGCGCCGTCGAAGCTGCTCACCGGGCGCTTGGCTCCGGCACGTGGCCGGCAATGACGGCAACGGCACGCGGCAAGCTTCTGGTGCGGCTCGGCGATCTGGTGGTCGCCAATGCCGACCGGCTGGCGGAACTCGAGACGCGCGATACCGGCAAGATCATCCGCGAGACCCGCGCCCAGATCGCCTATGTCGGCGACTATTACCGCTATTATGGCGGGCTGGCCGACAAGAACGAGGGCTCGTTTGTTGCCATCGACAAGGCCGACATGGAAGTGACCATCCGGCCGGAGCCAATCGGCGTCGTAGCCGCCATTGTGCCGTGGAACTCGCAGCTCTTCCTGTCCGCCGTCAAGCTCGGGCCGGCGCTGGCGGCCGGCTGCACCATCGTTCTGAAAGCATCGGAAGACGGCCCTGCCCCGTTGCTGGCCTTCGCTGAACTCGTCCATGAGGCGGGATTTCCCGCCGGGACCGTGAACATCCTGACCGGCTTCGGCCACGATTGCGGTCACCGGCTGACCAGTCATCCGCTCGTCGCCCGCGTCGCCTTCACCGGCGGTCCCTCGACCGCTCGGCAGATCGTCAGGAATACGGCGGAAAACCTCGCCTTCACGACGCTCGAGCTCGGCGGCAAAAGCCCGGTCGTGGTGTTTGCCGATGCCGATCTGGACAGCGCCGCCAACGCGGTCGTTGCCGGCATCTTCGCTGCCACCGGCCAGAGCTGCGTCGCCGGCTCGCGGCTGCTGGTCCAGCGCTCCGTGAAGGACGAATTCCTCGACCGGCTCAAGCGCAAGGCCGAGGCGATCAGGATTGGCGATCCGCAGGATCCCGCGATCGAAATGGGACCGCTCGCCACCTCGCGCCAGCGCGAATGGATAGAGAAGATCATTGCTGAAAGCCTGGCCGCGGGCGGGCAACTGGTCACCGGCGGCATCCGCCCCGCGGGCATGGCGGACGGCTTCTATTACGCGCCGACGATTATCGACGCGCCTGATCAGACGCTTGCCTGCGTGCGCGAAGAGCTCTTCGGCCCGGTGCTCTGTGTGCTAGCCTTCGACAGCGAAGCTGAAGCGCTTTCGCTCGCCAACGACACGAAGTTCGGCCTGGCGTCCGGCGTGTTCACCACCAATCTGGCAAAAGCCCACCGCATGGCGCGCGGCATCCATGCCGGCGTTGTCTGGATCAACACCTATCGGGCGGTCTCGCCGCTGGTTCCGTTTGGCGGCTACGGCCAATCCGGGCTCGGCCGCGAGGGCGGCCTCGATGCGATCCGCGACTACACGCGTTCGAAATCGGTGTGGATACGCACCTCCGACGACCCGATTCCCGATCCTTTTGTCATGCGGTAGCCGCCGCTGGCCGGAGATGCGCGATCAAGGCGAAAACGACCGATCGCGAACAGACACCAACGAAAACAACAGAGGAGAACGACATGAAACTGATCATCACCGGCTTCCTTGCCGGATTTATTGCAACGACAGTTCTGGCAACGACAGCCGCAAAGGCCGAGGACATGGTCTTCACCAGCTGGGGCGGGACGACCCAGGAAGCGCAGACCAAATCCTGGGCCGAGCCGTTCACCGCTGCATCCGGCATCAAGGTCATGCAGGACGGCCCGACCGACTACGGCAAGCTGAAGGCGATGGTCGACAGCGGCAGTGTCAACTGGGACGTCGTCGACGTCGAGATGGATTTCGCCATCAAGGCGGCCAAGGACGGTCTGCTCGAGCCGATCGACTTCAAGGCCGTGCCGAAGGCCGACCTCGATCCGCGCTTCACCACCGATCATGCCGTCGGCAGTTTCTACTATTCCTTCGTGCTCGCCTGGAACAAGGGCGCCGTTTCGGGTGAACCGGCCGGCTGGGCCGACATGTTCGACCTGACGAAGTTCCCGGGCAAGCGGACCTTCTACAAATGGTCGGCGCCCGGTGTCATCGAGATCGCGCTGCTGGCCGATGGTGTTCCGGCGGACAAGCTCTATCCGCTGGATCTCGATCGCGCCTTCAAGAAACTCGACACCATCAAGTCGGACATCGTCTGGTGGGGCGGCGGGGCGGAGTCGCAGCAATTGATCGCATCCGGCGAAGCAACGTTCGGCCAGCTGTGGAACGGCCGCGTCTTCGCACTGGACAAGGAAGGCGCCGATGTCGGCGTCTCCTGGAACCAGAACCTGACCGCAGCCGACGTTCTGGTGGTACCGAAGGGTGCCAAGAACAAGGATACGGCGATGAAATTCCTCGCCGCGGCGAGCAGCCCCGCCGGCCAGGCCAAATTTGCCGAAGCCAGCGGCTATGCGCCGATCAACACCAAGGCCAAGGCAGAGATGCCGGCCGATGCCGTGAAATCGCTGCCGGACGCTCATGTCGACGGACAGATCAATCTCGACATGAACTACTGGGCCGCCAATCGCGACACCATCGCCGCGCGCTGGTATGCCTGGCAGGCGAAATAAGCCCGCCCCTGAACCGCAATGGACGAGACGGTTCGCGCCGTCTCGTCCCGTAGCCGGGTCGCTGTCATGTCGGTCGAAACACGCCGGAACTTTGGAACGGTGCGGGTGCCGGCAGGTCTCAATGGCCTGCTGCCGGCCCTGATTCTGATTATGCTGTTCTTCGTCGTCCCCGTGCTGGCGCTGCTTTTGCGCAGTGTCACGGAGCCCGAGCCAGGCTTGCAGAACTATGCTGCCCTGCTCGGTGACGGCACCTATGCGCGGGTGTTCTTCAACACATTCTTGGTCGCGGCGTTGGTCACCATCGTCACGGTCCTTGTCGCCTTTCCGGTCGCCTGGATGCTGGCGATCATGCCTTCGGGACCGGCCTCGATCATCTTCGGCATCATCATTCTGTCGATGTGGACGAACCTGCTCACCCGCACCTATGCCTGGATGGTGCTCCTGCAGCGTACCGGGGTCATCAACCGGACGCTGATGACCATCGGCGTCATCGACCAGCCGCTGCCGCTCATCAACAATCTCACCGGCGTCACCATCGGCATGGTCTATATCATGCTGCCCTTCATGATCCTGCCGCTGGTCGGCACGTTACGGGCGATCGATCCGATGACGCTGCGTGCGGCGTCGCTGTGCGGCGCAAGCCCTTTCCAGGCGTTCCGCCGCATCCTCGTGCCGCTGTCGTTGCCCGGCGTCGCCGCCGGTGGCCTGATGGTCTTCGTCATGTCGCTCGGCTACTTCGTAACGCCGGCACTGCTCGGCGGCACGTCGAACATGATGCTTGCCGAAATGATCGCGCAGATGGTCCAGTCGCTGCTCAACTGGGGGCTCGGCAGCGCCGCTGCCTTCATCCTGCTTGTCGTCACCATGGCTCTCTACGCGCTGCAACTGCGCCTTGCCGGTGCCAGGCGCATGAGCGGAGGCATCTGAGATGCTGCTCGACTATGACCGCATGGGTGGACTGCGGGTTGCCCTGCTCGGCTTCACCGCGCTGGTCGCCGGCTTTCTTCTGTTGCCGGTGGTCTTCATTGTCCTGCTCTCTTTCGGCTCGTCGCGCTGGCTGGCCTTTCCGCCGCCCGGCTGGACGCTCAAATGGTACCAGGAGCTTTTTGCCGATCCGGCCTGGCTCGGCGCCGCACTGACCAGCGCCCGGATCGCCACCATGACGGCGATCCTGGCAGTGGCGATCGGCCTGCTCGCCTCCTTTGCCCTGGTTCGCGGACGGTTTGCCGGACGTGAGATCGTGCGTGGCCTGCTGCTGACGCCGATGGTGCTGCCCGTCGTTGTCTTCGCCATCGCCATCTACGCGTTCTTCCTTCGCCTTGGCCTCGGCGGCACCACCATCGGCTTCGTCATCGCCCACACCGTGCTGGCGCTGCCCTTCGCCATCATTCCGATCGCCACCGCGCTCGAAGGGTTCGACAAGTCGATCGAGGACGCGGCAATCGTCTGCGGGGCAAGCCCGCTCGAGGCCAGGCTCAGGATCACCTTGCCGTCAATCCGGATCGGCATCTTCTCCGCCGCGATCTTTTCCTTCCTCGCGTCGTGGGACGAAGTCGTGGTGGCGATCTTCATGGCCAGCCCGAGCTTGCAAACCTTGCCCGTCAAGATCTGGGGCAGTCTGCGGTCGGACCTCAGTCCGGTGATCGCCGCTGCCTCCAGCCTGCTGGTCGGGCTGACGCTTGCCCTGATGGTGATGACGGCGCTGCTGCAGCGAAAGTTCCGGACATGACCCACCCTTTCCTCTCCATCCGCAATCTGCGCAAGGCGTTCGGGGCGATCGTCGCCGTGCACGACGTCACGCTGGACATTCCCAGGGGCGAGTTCCTGACCTTCCTCGGGCCCTCCGGTTCGGGAAAATCGACGACGCTCTACGCGATCGCCGGCTTTCAGGACCCGACTTCCGGCGATGTCTTGCTGGAAGGAAAGTCGCTGCTTGCGGTGCCCCCGCACAAGCGCAACATCGGCATGGTCTTCCAGCGCTACACGCTGTTTCCGCATCTGACGGTGGCCGAAAACGTCGCTTTTCCGCTGCGGGTTCGCCGCCGGCCGGACGCCGAGGTGAAGAAAAAGGTCGCCGACATGCTGGCCCTGGTGCGGCTCGAAAGCTTTGCCGGACGCTTACCCGGTGCGCTGTCGGGCGGCCAGCAACAGCGCGTCGCGCTGGCCCGGGCGCTGGCCTACGATCCTCCGATCCTTTTGATGGACGAGCCATTGTCGGCGCTCGACAAGAAGCTGCGCGAGGAAATCCAGGGCGAAATCCGCCGCATCCATCGCCAGACCGGCGTCACCATTCTCTACGTTACCCACGATCAGGAAGAGGCGCTGCATCTGTCGGACCGAATCGCCCTGTTCAAGGATGGCCGCATCGAGCAGACCGGCACCGGCGAGGATCTCTATCTCAGGCCGGCGACCGATTTCGTCGCCGGCTTCATCGGCAATTCGAATTTCCTCGCCGCCGAACATCTCGGCACCACCAACGGCACGACAACGATCCGCATGACAGACGGTTCGGTCATATCCGGAGTCAGGGCCAACGGCACGTTCGGCAAAGGCCAGAAGACCAGGCTGATGATCCGGCCCGAAGCCTTTAGCATGGAGCGGAGCCCGGCGAGCGCGGAACTGAATGTCGAGATCGTCGACATCGCATTTTACGGCGAGCGCCGGCGGATCGTCGCGCGCATCGCCGCTGGACAGGAGGTTGACATCAGGCCGACCTCCGCCGCCATGCAATCGCAGGATGTGTGGCCCTGCAGCCGGCAGGTCTTTTTCGATCCCGCTGCTGCATTCCTGTTTCCGGCCTGACTAAGCCGCGGTGGATCGCCGCCCTTCAACGGTTCGCAGCTGATTGGATGGCGGGCGCAACTCCTGTACCCATTGACAGTCGTCATGCTCGGTTGGAAGATGAAGAAGGTCCGCGGCGATAGCCATACGGGAAGGCAATGGTCCAACCGCCAGATACCGGACACCATCCTGGCAGCGTCGTCGCGGTCATCGTCATTTGTTTGATCATCGTTGCTTTGTTCTTCATAGGCTTCAGATACTCAAGGCCAGGCCAGGGTACCCTCGTTATTCCCGGCGGTACGCTGCAGCAACCGTGAATCCGACCCCTTGGCGCTGACGCGAAGCCGTTCTCAGGCTGCCAAACGTGCCCCGGCGGGACTGGGGGACGCCGCAGAATGGGCCGACGGTTCGCAGCCGGTCTTTTGCCTCTCGCCGCGGCATTCCTTTCCCGCCTAAACTAAACAACCAAGCCTGACCGGTGTGAGGTCGACCATACCAGGAGACGACGAGCGCTCAGCCACCAGGCACTAGACGGCCCTGATCAGCCGGAGCAGAGAAAGCGCTTCGAAAAAGGTCCCCTTGCGAAAGGCAAGATAGGTCGGCTCTTCGACACCATGGAACCGGCGCTTGAAGGCCGCCTGCCCCTGCAGATTGAAGCGGGTGCGATTGACCCAGGGGGAGTCATAGGCACGCTGGAAGGCGTGCCGCCAGAAATCGCTTTCGGCAAACCCGCTAGGTCCGATTTCGACAAGCGGCGACAGGCCTAGGGTGACGACGGAAACACCTTCATCGCGAAAGCGGTCGACCGCGAATTTGGTCAGGCCGATCTCGGCATGCGCCGAGGCATCGATGTGCTTGCGCTTGAACGAGGTGGTGTAGCCGATGACCTTGCCGTCGCTGAACAGCGGATCGAAATCCAGCAAGGCCACGAGTTCCCCATCCGGACCGTGCAGGACGAAACGGCGCATATCGACGCCAAGGTGATCGGCAAAGGGCCTGTTGAGAAATCTCATCTCCCAGCGCTTGACAATGCGGTCGGCCCGCCAATTCTGGGAGAGCCTGGCAATCTCGTCGAGGAAGACAGTCCCGTTGTCCTCTGCGAAGGAAAAACCCTTCTTCAAGAGCCAGCGTTCGGAATAGCGCACTGTCTCATTGCGCTTTCCGGAAAAGTCGTGTCCGGGCAGGACAAGCCTGGTATCGACGCCGAGGCGGTTGACCTGATAGCCAAGCCCGGCAAGCACGCGCGCCGTCTGGTCGCCGATCTGCACGAACCACGGGCTGCCGGCAACCTCGATGAAACGTCTGATATAGTCGCGCCGATCGGCCGGGGCAGCCACTGGATCACCGAGCGCGAAATGATGTCGCGTTTTGCTGCCGTAAGCGATGTAGCCCTGGGCATCGCCGAAGTAGTGAAGCCCCCTCTGCACGGCGGTCGAATAGGCAAGGGAAAAATCACCATGGCGACGGACCAGCGCCAGGCGCTCGACATGGTTCAGCTGCAGCCGCGGTATTTTAGGCCCGCGGTTCTCCAGGAAACGATCGAGGCGTCTTCGCAGTGACGGCATGGTCGACTTTCGCGTGCCGGCTAGGCCGATGAAAGAGCTGACGGACTCCAAACCGATCATATTGGCGCGAGCTGAACCTTATCTCAGCGCGGCATGGTTACCCGGCCGGAGCCGCCAGATTCGTAGGTGCAATCTGCCCGGTCCCGCCCCCCGGCGGCAACACGTTGTCGACGCCCCGCGTCTAACGGCTGGTTGCTGCGCCCTTGGCGACATGAAAATCAATGCCACTTTCGGAAGCGCCCAGGTCACCTGCCAAACACGATGTTCTTATCGAACGGCGCTCTGAGAAGATTCCGCTTGATCGGAAGCCAGGAACTCGTCGCGTTCTGCTATCCACAAATCGGCGTAGTCGACATTCTGCCATTCGGCAAACCACGGGCCGCCGCTGGTATAGTGGACCGCCTTAGGTGTGCCGACCGCAGGCTTTTCATTCCAACCTTCGAGCCAATTCCACTCTACCGGCAATGAGCCCAAATCTTTGTCGGCAACCCACTGCATTCGGTGAAGATAGGCGCCACTTTCCTGATTCACGACCTCTGGCGTGAGCGATCTGACCGAAGGATGCGCGCAATTGAACAGCATCAGCGACGACCAGTTTTTCCGAGGATAGGACGTCTGGACCACACCATCCATCTTGGTTGTGGCCTTCGGCGTATAGTCATGCTGGACGCAATAGACCGCCTTGTCCGAGTCCGTATATTTCAGCAGGCCTGCGACGTCACCAAGCCACAGGAAATCGCAATCGCAAAACAGGGCCCAACCCGTGTAGTCGGCGAGAAAGGGCGTGAGGAAGCGCGTGTAGGTGAACTCCGTTGAGGCGAGCGGATCTTTTTCCCGCCAATATAGCCCGCGGGCACGCATCTCGTCCTGTTTGATCGGAATGACGGAGACAGGCGCCGACGCATGTTTGAGCAGCGAGTGTCGCGCGACGTCGTACGCGATCGGCTCACGGCTGTCCCATCCGATAAATACCCTAAACGCATCAGTCATATTCACTACCCTGGCTTTCGATTTTTACGGTCGTACACTAACTAGTTGGCGATGGCTCGGCAACAATTGCGGTCAACCAAGCCGGTTTCTCACAGATTTGTCCTGGCCTCAGCCTTGCGTTTTTGGGTGGACCTGGCCTCGCATTCCCAATGCGACACGAGCCCATTTCTGATAGGTGTAGCTGGCCGAATACGCGGCCACCATCGCACCAATGGAACCGTCCAGAAATCCCAGCCGGAAAATATAGCTGCGCACATAGGCCCAGACCGAGCGCAAGACCGCCTTGCCTATCGAGCTTTTTTTGCCCTCGGCAAGCAGTTGCGCGGCGGACGCTTCTGCGTACCGGCCGATCTTGTCGTGGGCATCTGCCAAGTCGGTAATGGAATCGTGCTCGATCGGCTGGGACAATCGGCTGACCTTCCCGTTCACCAATACCTTCTCGTGCACGGTGTCGTCGCTGAACCGCCCGGAGCGGCGACGGAAGAGCCTGAGCACCAGATCGGGCGACCAGCCGCTATGGCGGACAATGTGCCCGCAAAAGCGCGATCTTCTCGGTATTTCGAAGCCGTCATTGGCTTTTGGGTCGGCGATTGCGGCCCTTATTTCCGCGCCGAGCGGCGCCTCCACCCACTCATCGGCATCCAGCGAGAGGATCCAATCCCCCGTTGCCGCGGCCAGCGCACGGTTTTTTTGCGCGCCAAAACCGGGCCAATCGACGGTCATCAGAACCTTTGCCCCCAGAGCACCGGCAATCTCCCTGGTCCTGTCGCTGCTGTTGTTGTCGAGAACGACGATCTCATCGGCAAAATGGACCGACTGAAGGCATTGCGCGATGGACGCCTCCTCGTTGCGGGTGATGATAATGACCGAGAGCGCCGGCACGGTCAGAATGCTCCGGCATCAAGGCTGCCACCGTCATTCGAATGCATCTGCAGCATCGGTTCCCGGCCCGTTAGCAAACTGAGGGTACTAACCTAATTCAACAAAGTCGAAAATCATTTCAGATCAAGGCTTTCATAAAGCGCCATCATTCGCTTGATCATGACATTGAAATCATAGTGTTCGGCCGCCGCTCTCACCCGGGCTGCGGTGTCAGGTCGTGACGACAACTGCAGCGCGTGCGCGAGCGCTGCAGCGAGGTCGCTTTCGCTGGCCGCATCGCAAACGAGCGTCGGCTCGAACCGCTCGACAAGCTCGCGCGCTCCACAGCCGGTGCTTACCACGGCGGGCAAGCCGCTGGCCATCGCTTCAATGACCACTGTGCCGAAAGGATCATAGATGGAAGGCAGCACGGCAATATCGGCCGCGCCGTACCACGGCAGCATGTCTTTCTGCGGCCCCAGCATCTTGAGCCGTGTGCCGAGACCGAGCCTGTCACCGGCCTGCCTGAAGGCGTTGGCGCGCGAATCATGGCCGATGACCCACAATTCAGGCTCGCCATCGAGCCTGGCGGCCGCCTTCATCAGTGCAAGCAGTCCTTTTCGCGCAAAGCCCGAGCCGACAAACAGGACGACCGGCCTGTTTTCGTCGACGTCGAGCCGCGCGCGGATTGTCGCCCGATGCTGCTGGCGCAGCTGCAGGTTGAAGCGGTCGAGATCCACCCCGTTGGGAATATGGTGCACATTTTCCGCCGGATAATCGTAGTGACGGACAATGTCCTCGGCGACCATCTTCGAAATCGCTATGACAGCTTTGAGCCGTGGGCTGGCATAGGTTGCGCGCTCGAGGCGCAGCGTCTGGCGGTGAAAGGGGCTCAGCGCCATTGCCGCCCTGCCAAGCCGCGTCTCGAAACGCCGCCGCTCGGCAAGATAGGCGGCATGAACGCCCTCCCCGGCCCGGAAGACATCGCAGCACGGGAGGCGATCGTTGCTCTGCACCAGCGCCGGCGGCATCTCGGCGATCTTGCGGCAGGCAGCTTGAGCAAAGGACGTCGCCCGCAGCGAACGCGGAAACCGGCGGCCGGCACAATGGATGAACTCGATGCCTTCATAACGCGGCCAGTCGCCGGACAGCACGGCCACCCGCCGCTGACGCGCGGCGAATGCGGCCATGATGTTTTCCAACATGATCTCGCCGCCACCGAAGGGCGCATAACGCTGGCGCACGAACAGGATCGGCCTGTCGAATTGAATTTCGCTGCCACGAATGCCGGCGTACATAGGGTCTGGGCTCCGGCCTTGTTGCCATCTGACGATGTCTATAGAGGCCAGCTCGCATCGGCAACACTTGGAAAGCTCCCCCGCCGGAACTCAGAACAGGCCTGTGTCGATTGTCCGCAACTGCTTGCGATTTGCCTAACGGTGCTGCATGTAGAAATTAACTGCAAACAGCGGATCAGCGCCAGCTCCAGCCGGTGACCGCCATGAGGGGAATCGATGGCTTGAGCAAAGCAACCTGGCCCGCTATTGTCCGCCGGACGATTACCGACACCGCCATATATCGGCTGAGACACACCTTCGGAAGACGGGCAGAAGTGTCATCGCTGCGGCCGATAACGCCCCTTAAAGCGAATGACCTGCCTTTGATCCTCGTCATCCGCAACGAGGCGGACAGGCTACCCCCGTTCCTGAAGCACTATCGCGAACTCGGCGTCACCAGATTCGCCGTCCTCGATGATCGCTCGACCGACGGCACAGCTGAGCTTCTGGCCGAGCAGCCAGATGTCGATCTATTCAGCTCGCCGATCACCTATTCGCAGTCGGACCTGGGAAACCTTTGGCGACAGCGGATTGTGCAGATCTATGGTCAGCCTCGCTGGTATCTGACCGTGGATGCGGACGAATATCTTGTCTATGACGGCATGGATCAGCATCCGCTCGGTGCGATGGCCGACTGGCTGAAGCGGCGCGGAATGACACGCCTGCTGGCGCCGATGATCGACATGTATCCGAGCGGAAGCATCTGGGACGTACCCTTCGATCCCATCGTGCCGCCATGGCAAGTTGCAGACCATTTCGACGGCAGCGGCTATGAGGTGACGAGGAGCCCCCGGCATCTCAAGATCACAGGCGGCCCGAGAACCCGGCTTTTCGCCAGGCAGCACAAGTTGACCAAGTTTCCTCTGATATATGTTGATCGCCAGACGATTTTTACGTCGATTCACTCACCGCTGCCCTACTGGCGAAACTATATAAAGGGATTGGCTGGCCTGCTTCATTTCAAGTTCTTCGCCGATTTCAACGACAAGGCGCAGGTCGCGGTGGCGGAAGGTCAGTATTGGAACGGCGCTTCCAAATATCGCCAGTATCATGAGGTATCGAGCGGTAAAGCCGCTCTCAGCGCGATGAGCGAACAGTCAATGCTGTACGAAGGCGCTCACAGCCTGTTCAAAACGGGTTTGATCGACAAAATTGATTGGTAGACGGCATTTCAAGCAGATGCCGAGCCGAGATCATGCATAACCGAATGCTTTCATAAGCTGGGCACCTCGTCCCTGTACCAGGTCCTGTAGCTCGGCGTTTCCAAGTTCGGAGCGCCATCTTCCGCTCCCGTCATAGATCGGCTGATTGACCTGTTGGTTCCGGAGCACCGCATGTGGCGTCTCGCCACTGGCGTCGGTCGGCTTGAACCACTGCTGCGGGTTCTTGTGATAGTCGAGGAGATCCGGGCTGAAGGTTACATCGAGAAAGCCGCATATCTGCTCGACGACTTTGGCCGGATTCTCGACCAGGTCCTCATAGCGATAGATCAGCACATCCGGCTTTCCCCGTTCCGCAAGAACCAGCGCATTGTCGTTGATCCAGCGGTCGAGAGCCTCCGTTGGGTCGCCAAGTCGTTTGATCAGGGACGCTACGACGTCGCGCCCATCTCGCACCGGCATGACGAAACGCGCACCGGGGACGAGCCGGCGAATGCGGGCGACACGGCGGATATGCCGCGGTGTCTTTTCAAGCAGCACGTTCTTTCCAGCATCGAGCGCCGCCCGCTTCAGTTTCCAGAAGCGGAACATGGCCAGTGGCGTCCACTTGAAGAAAATGTTGGTTTCCTGGAGCGGCAGGTAGACGTCGGGATGCGACGCAAGGATCGTCGCAATCAACGTCGTCCCGCTATGGCCGCAGCCGCAAATGAAACCGGTCCGCATCACCATGTCGGCAATGCTCCCTAACCCAAGGCGACCCGGGCGCGGTTATCGACGCGAGCGTAGCACAAGCCGTTCGTGCTAAAAACCTTGTCCAGCTTCTCCCAATATTCGAACTTAGCCAACTGCTCGTCACAATAGGCCACATCGTCCTCGGAAAGATATTCGCCGTAACCGCCTATCTTGCCCTTGCGCACCTTGAAGCTTTCGGGATCGTTCGCATCGCGCGGCTGTAATATCTTGCCGTATCGATCGGACAGATCACCGGTCGATTCACTCACTTTCATCTTGTCGAACGTTCGGTTGTTCGCCACCTCGACAAGCGTCCGATCGTCAGCCTGCTGGTTCAGGAATCCAAGGATCGCGCGAAGGACACCAGCGGTATCCCGATGCATATCTTCATATTGAAGATACCGGATTTCGCGCATCCGGGGCATGGCCGCGAACCAATGCAGATTGAATCTGATGATCTTTTCAATCCCATGATTGTCGCTTCTGATAAAATCACTGAACGATCCCGCTGGAAGCATGTGGCGCTTCTGAACCTGAAAGTACCCTGAGACCACCGTATCTCTTGGATCGCGAACAAGCATTATTGTTCTTCTCTTCTTGTATCGAGATTTATTCTCCTTGAGGCTCGATTTCGGTCGAAGTAACTTGTGGTCGGTTCCGTCGTGAATGTATTGAACTTCAACTCCGAGATCGTCCAGCATGACACGTAGCCACGTGCGCCCCGATTTTGGAAAGGATACGATAAGAGGAAGAGGCGGCGCTTTGGCCTGGAAAAATTTTAGAAAGGACATGGGAGAGACCTCCTTTAGATTATCAGAGCTGGCGCCCGAACCGCTGCCGGCCAGACCAACCCCATTACTGGGCGCCTAAGCCTACGGCTAATTCGAACACAAGGCAGAAATGCCAGCAAGAATTGCGATCCTCTGCGGGGCGAATTGGCCTTTACTATATCCCGGTTCGGAATGCCTTATGTTTTTTGGCCTGTTGCGACGACTGTTCGACGCGGGCGCTCCATTCCACGATCCGTCGGCCGAACCCTTAATGCGGATCGCGTCGAAGCGTCTTCAGTGACGCCCTTTCGGACGACATGCATTAGCCACTCACTTTTGTGAGCCATGGCGCCAGGATGGCCTCGGCCTCGCCCATCACCACGGACCAGGGGCGTTCCCGTTTCGAGACCAGCACGGCCGATGGATAGTAGGGCGTGCGGTCGCCCTCGACCGGCCAGGAGCGCTTGAAGCCGTCGCCCAGAATGAAAATCGAGGGGATGCCGAGCGCGCCCGCCAGATGCGCTCCGGTATTGCTGATGGTCACCACGGCGTCCATCGCGGCAACCTGCGCGGCGAAAAGGTCCATGTCGACGAGCTGATCGACCGATCTGTCATGAAGAATGCGCTCCGGCTCACCGTCGGTCAGGAACTTCAGATCGGTCTCGATCTGGCCGTACTGCAGCGAGACGAACCGGAGGTCCGATCGGCCTATCAGGTTTCGCCAGGCGGCAAGCGGCGGCAGGTCTTTGCCAGGATTCGAGCTGCCCCATGCGATACCGACCAACGGCCGTCGTTCATGCCGGTAGCGGGCGCGAAGTTCAGCGACCCGGGCCGGATCCGGCTTAAGGGGCACGAAATGCTCGCGGATCGTCGCCTCGTCGGTCTCGAAAACGGCAGTCAGATGCTGGACGCCGGCGAAGGCCTGCGCCTCGCCATAGGCAGCCTTGCCGTCAGCGCCGACCGGCCGCACATCGGCGGTCGGAAAAGTGCGCTGAAAGAGCGGTACCAGGCGGCGCTCGACCAGGACGATCGAACGGGCGGCGCGCCCCAACGCACAGCCGACGGAACTCGCATGATGGATCGCGGTGGCCAGACCCTGCTTTTCGGTTTCCATCAGATCGACAAGCAGTGTCTGGCCCGAAATATCCTGGCCCAGCCACTCGCCATCGACGCGGCCGTTGACGATGTGGCGTCGGGCGATCCTGAGTTCGGCGGCTGCGCCATAGGCGCCCATCCGCATCAGCGCCTTGCTGAGCTCGTCGATCAGGTGGACCTCGCCCCTCGACTTCGCAATGGATCCAAGAGCCAGGGCTTTCGGCAGTGCCGCCGGCCAATCGCGGGACTCGACGCTTCGCCGATAATCCGCCATCTGATCGGCAATGTCGCCGTCGCGCCAGCGAAGGAAGAGCTGCCGCCGGTGACGTCGGAACCAGACCTTGTATCGGTAGCCTGCAAGCGCGACAGCGCGGCGCAACCGGCCGAGAAGTTGGCTACCCTCCATCGCCAGCTCCGCCGAAGATTTGCATGACCCGTCCGCCTGCTTCCTGGACTGCCGACGCCCAGGCTCGGCCGCCTTTTCGGACCAGTCGAACGCTCGGATATGCGGCGACGGTCTCACCGAAAGCAGGCCAGGACAGCCGAAATCCATCGTCGAGCATGACAATCGTCGGCACGCCGAGCGCTCCGGCGAGGTTGGCGCCGGTATTGCTGATCGTGACCACCGCGTCGAGCGCCGCAATTTGGGCGGCAAAGCGGTCCATGTCCGTCAACTGGTCGACTGAAGCGTCATGGATGATGCGACCGGGCGCGTGGCGCTCGAACTCGGAGAGGGCCGGCCCGACATCGCCATATTGCAAGCTGACGAGGCGCCCCGGCAGGCTGCTGAACAGCGTCCGCCAATCGTCCAGGGCCGGCAGATCCTTGCTCTTGTTGAGGCTTCCCCAGGCAAATCCGATCAGGGGACCTGGGCCGCCATCGAGATAGGTGCCGCGCAGCTCGGCAACCAGTCGGCGGTCCGGCTCCAGCGGAACGAAGGGCGCGCGTGCCGCCGGGTCGTCCGGCCAGAAATGCTTTGCGAGTGTCTCGAAACCGGCAACGACATCGGCGTCCACTGCCGCCATGTCCTCTTCCCCTTCAATCCTGACATCAAGCGCAGGATATGTTCTGCGATAAAGCGGTGCCAGTCGCGGCTCGACGAAGACGATGCATCGACCGGCAGCCGCGACAACTGGACCAAGCAGCGACGCGAACTGGAAAAAGATCGCCAGGTCGCCTTCGCGACGATCGACGAGAAGCGTGCGACCCGCAAGATCACTGCCATCCCAATCGGGTCTGCCGCGCTGCTTGCTCGCCGCCATCAACTGCCAGATGCGATTTCCTCCGTCGAGACGCCTCAGTCCGCGCCCCGCTTTCTTGATCAGGCCGAGATCGCCAAGCTGCTCACCAAGCGCGCCAAGCGCCAGTGCATGGTCGCGAGCAGTTTGCCAGTCACGACGCTGCACGCTTTCCTCCATCAGCCTCATATGCCTTTCGGCGCTTTCGTCGGCGTGGCGCGAGGGACGTCTAAGAAGTTCCTTTGCCCGCTCGAGAACCTTCTGCAGCCGCTTGCCGACGGCGCCTTGCGGGCGCAGATCGGCGGTTTTTGCCTTCTGAAGGATGGTTCGTCTGTTCTGCACGGCGATGTTCTATCGTCCTCGGGGAGCGTCGGAAAGCGTCGTCAGGATCGACGAGAGCCGCCGGCCGGCCTCGTCGAGCACCAGCGACCAAGGGCGTCCCTCCTTGCGAATGACAATGCCCTTCGGATACCAGGGTGTCCGGTCGCCGGTCACCGGCCATGCGGTCTGAAAATTATCGTCGATGAGGAAAACACTCGGCACGCCAATGGCTCCGGCAAGATGGGCAGCTGTATTGCTGATCGTCACGACAGCATCGAGTGCGGCGACCTGTGCGGCGAAACGGTCCATGTCGACCATCTGGTCGACGCTGTCGTCAAAGATCAGACGCGCGTCGTTGCCGTTGCGAAGGCGCCGCAACGCCGGCTTGACCTGCCCGTACTGGAGCGAAACGAATGTCGCTGGCGTCTGGGCGATGAACCGTGCCCATTCAGGAAAATCAGGCACGTCCTTGGTATGGGACTTGCTGCCCCAGGAGAGACCGACCAGCGGCAGATCCGTCATCGCCCGATAGCGCTTGCGGAATGTCTCGACGAGTTCAGGATCTGCCCGCAGCGGCACGAAGTCGGCAGCAAGTTTTTCGGCATCGCGTCCGAACACCCAGGCGAGATCTTCGAAAGTCGCGTGTTTGTCGCCGACCACATCCCGCTGCGCCGGGACCACGGTCGCCTTCGGGAACGTTCGCTGCAGAATTGATACCAGGCGCGGCTCGACCCGGATTGTTGCGCTTTGCGCATAGGCAGCGGCAGCGCCGGCCAGTCGCGCGTGGCGGATAACCCGGCCAAGGCTGCGCGGGTCATCCTCCACAAGATCGATCAGCAGTGTATCCGATCCGAGATTCTCGCCGGTCCACTCGTTGGCGCCTTTCCCTTTCCGCAGCCGGCGAGCGGAAAGCCGAAGCTCAGCTGCCCGCGCAAAGTTGCCAAGGCGTTCGAACGCCTGGCCCGCCTTCTGCATCAGCTCGGGGTCGCGATTATGATCGGCCGTGACAGCCATCTCATTGGTACCGGCTTCAAGGCCTTTCCAGTCCCTGCGCACAATCAGGGCCGCAACCTTGGCCTGCAGCTCAAGAATGGAGCGAGGCTGCTTGCGACCGGAAAACAACCCGCGCACCGCCTTTTTGTACCGGCGCACCTGAAGGCCCAGTCCACCAATCACATACCGGACATAGGAACCGTGATAAAAGCTGGTCATCGGCCTTCAGCGCAATACGCTCTGCCGCAGCTTTTTGCCGCTTTCGACCATCGGATCGGCCGTCTCCAGGTGGAATATCGAACGATATATCTCGCTGTGCTTGGAAAGCTGGTCATGCGTTCCAGCATCGACAAGCTGTCCGGCGTCAAACACGAGAATACGATCGGCCGCCTTGATTGTAGACAGCCTGTGCGCAATGCAGATCACTGTGCGCTGAAATGTGTTGTCGAAGGCTGCCTCCATGACTGCCCGTTCGTTTTCACCGTCAAGCGCCGATGTCGCTTCATCATAGACGATTACCGCAGCATTCTTGAGCAGGGCGCGTGCGATGGCAACGCGTTGTTTCTGCCCGCCGGACAGGTTGGTGCCGCTTGGCCCGACAAGCGTGTCGAGCCCGTTTTCGAGCGCCGAAGCAAAGCTGGTGACCCGGGCGAGGTTCGCAGCGGACTCGATTTCCTGATCCGTGGCATTCGGGCGGCCGTCGCGAATGTTGTCGCGGATCGAGCCTTCAAACAGGAAGACGTCCTGTGACACAAGTGCGATGTTATCGCGGACGTCGGCCAGGCTGATCTTCGAAATGTCCTTTCCGTCGATCAGGATCCTGCCCTTGTCCGGCTCCATCAGACGCAGGATCAGATTGACGATGGTGGTCTTGCCGGCGCCGGAGCGGCCGACGATCGCCAGCTTCTCACGAGGTCGCACATCGAAGGAAACACCCTCGAGCGCGGGGCTGTTGCCGTCATAGGAAAAGGCCACATCTTCAAAGCGGATACCACCATCGACGTCGGTCAGACGCTCGCCCGCGATCGCGAGTCGCCGCTGCTCGGGCGTGTCGATCAAATCATACATCTGCTCGACGGCGACCATTTGCTTCTGGATGTCGACATTGACCCGGGCCAACCGCTTGGCAGGCTCATAGGCAAGCAGGAACGCGGTAATGAAGGCCATGAATTCGCCGGGCGTCTTGCCGTTGCCGAGGGTCTGCCAGCTGGCGTACATAACGAAAAGCCCGATGATCACGCCGCCGCCGGTCTCCATCAATGGGCTCATCAATGCTGACGTCCGGTTGATCTGGATGCCACGTCTTTCCATCTTGCGGACGGCCTTTGCAAAGCTGGCGACGGCCTTGTCCTCGAGCTGGAAGGACTTGATGGTGCGGATGCCTTCGACGGCTTCCGTGCCGATCGACTGGACCTGCGCGGCCAATTCCGTCTCGCCCCTCGCCAGCGCCTTGAGCTTCCTGGTTATCGCGCCGACTGACAGGAACAGCATCGGCAGAACCGCCACGGATATCAGCGACATCACCGGGTCCTGCTTGACCATGACGCTGGCCAAGGCAATCAGGGTCAGCAGATCAGAGACGGCGCTGCTCGTGAGGGTGAGAATAACGGTCGCCCCGGCGCGCGCGTTGAACATGATTTTGGAGATGAATTTTGCCGGATGCTGGTTCGCGAAACGGCTGATGTCGAAACGCACCATTCGAGAAAATTGCCGGTTTTGCAGGTCCGAAACGATAGCCCGGCGAATCTTTCCCGTTGTGACGGTCTGGCAGTAGGCAGCTATGCCCTTGACCAGGAAAATGCCGATGATGACGACGCTGATACCCGATACAGCGGCAGCATCTCGCTCGACATAGATGGTGTTGATCATGACTTTCATGATCCAGGCCGTCGCGCCGACCGCGGCAGCAGCAGCGATCGAGCACAGCAAACCTGTCACATACAGCATCTTGTGCGGCGGCAGATTTTCGCCAATCAGACGCTTGATCAGCGGATATGCCGGGACCGTTGACACTCGTTTCTTTGCAATCATCTTGTCGCCGCCCGTTGCGATCCCGTCCGGTCTTCGTGTTGTCTTGAAGCACGAGACGGTTTCGATCACCTGTCTGTGGCTTCGTTCCCGACCGCAGTCAATGCCGAACCGGATCCTTGCACGTCATCGGCTTATGACTGTCGGTTCCTCGCGTCCGAGCATAGCGGATCCCAGCCACGCGGCTCTTGCGCCATTCGCCGTCGGCCGCGCTATGCCCGGTCAGTGTTTCGCGAGGACCATGAGATGGCTTCCAAGAGGCGATGTGTGATTGCTTTTGATTGAAAAGCCCACATCCGAAAGCACGGCGATCATCTCCTTATCCTTGCCAGGAGGGACGCGGGCAACGATCGTTTGAGCACGCCCGGCGATATCGCACAGCACGCGTCGCGCCTTGTCCGCGCCGAGGCTCCACTGCATGTGATGGTAGACCGCCAGCAGCATGACGATGTCGTACTGCGGTTTGAGAACATTTTGCAGCTTCCGGCTGCCAAGATCGAGACAATCGAACTGGCTTTGGACCGGACAACCCAGGAAGATCATCCTGGCCGTCTCGATATGCGGCTTGAGAATGTCGATCCCATGGATCGAACTCGGTCCTAGCTTGGATATCTCATAGGCGACAATACCCATGTTGCAGCCAACATCGAGAATGGATTTCCCGGCGTAGTCGACCTCTGCTGAGAATAGGCCGTCCAGTCGGTCGTCCCACGTTCCCTTGAATCTCTTTTGCTTATTTGACCACCACAAATCATTGTTCTCCAAAAACGGCGCCGGACTGGTTTCCTTGACGGAGGGGACTGTGCGCCCGGCCCAACTCGGTCTAGTAGCTGGCGCGCAAACGACACTGTCCTGAGCGTCCTGTAAACGCAACCGCGGGAGAAAGGAACTCCTGATCACAGCATCCTGCGAAGACGTTTCGGTAAGTTTCGGTAAGTTGACGAACACCCGGCCCGACAAATCGACATACTGGTTGGAAATGGCAACGTCGCTTGGCGCCCCCGTAGGCAAGGCAAGCCGTATTTGTTCTTGCTTTGTGCCGGCAGCTATGCTAGTAATTTGCCTATGGTGCTGATTTGCACCAACGACCGTCTTGCCGCGACATGCGGTTTTTCAGCCAGGCTCGATCAAAGCTCGCCCGCATCGCGGGGCTTTTGGCCAATCACGGTCGAGCGCCGGCCTTTTCGGCAGCTTCCGAGAATGGAAATCGGAAAAGCAGCTTCCGGTTCTCGTCGCAGATTTCGAAGGAAAGACCTGTCAGGACCGGGCCGCCGCTGAGCAGGCCCTCGGCCAGGATTTCCTTGGCCGAGGCCATTGCGTTATCCTGAGCCGCGGACAAACCGTCCAACTCCTGACCCTCGAAATCTTCCGTCAAGCGGCCCTCATTGTTTCGGAAATGGAAAAAATATCTCGGCATGGCTGCTCCGGTCGGTCGGTTTCTCTAATGCATGTCGCGCAAAACTGTGCAGCGGTTTTGCGGCAACGACATGCACAAAAACAGGCACTTACAGCGCATCGCATGAGGCCGATCGACGCGATGCGCATTAGTCGCGAGCGCCTCAGGAACAGCGTCGGATTTGTGCACGACAGCAACGTGCGATTTTGGCGTTGGGATTCATGGCATTTAGGCCTTCATGCGTCAGGTCGATCGAACAGCACCCCCAGCCCGTGTTCGAACGCACATGCCGCAATCATGTCGTCCAGGACTTTTCCGGAGGCCGGGCAATTCGGCATGACAGCCCTGATCGCGATCTCAGCCGCTGCGGTGGAAACCGCATCGTGGCGCCTCTTCCTGGTCTCCATGTATTGCTCGAGCAGAATTTTCAGGCGCCGCGCGGCAATCTCGTCAACGACCATCGTTCTCCCTCGATTCGGCACAATCCGTCTTCCGGGTCTGTCCTCCGGATGAAGGTCCGCTGCCATTGGGTAGCAGCGGACCACTCGGCTGGGTGAGCCAATGACCCGAGGCGGGGGTGTCTCGGACCGACACCACAATAGCTTCGGCAGGCCACTCGTTCCACAGACCGCTGTCGTTGGTAATTTTCGTACACTGAGCATTGCCGCAGACAGTCTGCGACGGTGGGATTTTTGCGTTATGCCCGTAGCCTGATAACCGGATCAGCTTCGGCTTCGATCGACATAGCTGTAGATGCCCGCGCCGATCGCGACCGCTCCTACAGTGATCAGAATCGATGGCACACCCAACAACGTGGCGATGATCCCCCAGACAATGGCGACGGCAATTGCGCCGGCCGTTCCCAGCACCAGTCTAAGCCGTTTCGACATTTTCCGTTTCCCCCAAAGTGCATCTTCCTTTTTCTGGTCGAAATACCGCAATGCGGCAGCATTGTCTGCGCTTTGTTCAACTTTTTTCGCCGCCCTGAGCCCGACTGCTGAGGCGTAAGCGATCCGTATGCGGCCTTGTTGCAAATACCCACTCGACAATCAGGAAGCTTGGGCGCGAGCCCGAGAAGCGAGGCGTCAGAAAGCGAGGTATCTATGCAAAATTTTCGGAATTTACTCCGGTTCTCGATCGTGGCCATGGCGGCCACGACAACCGCAATAGTGATCACCGGCCTTACCCCCGAGACAACCGAAGCGAATTTGATTTGCCATAGGTTGGTCTGCAAGAAGGCGAGCAATGAACACAGTGCTTTCGGCACCAAATATCAGCGCAAATGCACCTGCGAAAATATACACGAGGGCGCGAACAACCATCGCTCCCCACACAACCTCAACAACAGGCCCATCGGCGGCTCAAGCAGCAGCAGTGGTTCGAGCGGCACCAGCAGTTCGAGCGGCAGCAGCGGATCCAGCGGCAGCAGCGGCTCGAGCGGCAGCAGCGGTTCCAGCGGCACCAGCGGTTCGAGCGGTAGCAGCGGTTCGAGTGGCACCAGCAGTTCAAGCGGCGGCAATGACGGAACAAGCAGCGGCGGCTCAAGCGGATCGAGCAGTAGCAGCGGATCCAGCGGCGGCAACGACGGGACAAGCAGCAGCGGATCCAACGGCAGCGGTGGAGTGTAGCAGCTGCTCAAGTGGCACCAGCGGCGGCGGGTGGGCACACTACGTGACCCGTGGCGGCCGCCGACGACGATCAACCCTCATGACAACGGGAGTAGCAGCTTGACGCTCCAACCGAAATCCGCGACCGCGCCCCTAACCGGCCTTGCAGGACTGTTTGGTCTTGCGCTGGCCGTCGGAGTGCTCGTCAACAGAAGCTGGCCTGTGCATTTGCAGGCCATGACTGCCATTGCAGCTACCGCGGCAGCGATGATCGCGGTCGACACGGCCTATTTCCAGACGTTCCGGAGGCGTTCGACGGGATTGCAGGCGAAGCCGATGCGAGCGCTTGAAGTCGAGCGCGTCGTGCGCAAGCTCATCGGCTTCATCGTCACGCTCACGACCATTGCCGCAGTCTACTGGATAGTGCCGGAATACCGGCGTGGGTTTTACGCCCCCTACTGGGCAGCGCTTTACGACACCTTGCCGGCGCTGCTCGTCGCCGCGCCGTTTTATGTTGCCTATGTCGACCGCCGGCAGACCGATCCGGAAGATTCATATGCCGAAATCGGTGCATTCGTCCTCAGCGGCGCCGTGCCGCAAAGGACCGAGCAGATACGCCAGCACGTGCGGGGCTGGATTGTCAAAGGCTTCTTCCTGCCGCTGATGTTCGTCTATCTGTGCTCCACACTGGGTTCGATCCTTGCCGGGCTGGAACAACCGTATCGATTCGACATCATGCGCTGGCACGCTTTTGCAATCGATCTCCTGTTCATGGTGGATGTTCTTGTCGCGGTCGTCGGCTACGTCTTCACGCTGCGCGTCCTCGACAATCATATCCGCACCGTCGAGCCCACCGTATTCGGCTGGCTGGTCTGTCTTGCCTGTTATGAACCCATCAACGCCGCCACCCGTGCCTACCTGAACTACGAAACGGGCGCCAACTGGACGGCGGTGATGCCCTCACCGGCGCTCCAGGTTTTCTGGGGATCGGCGATCCTCTTCTGCATCTTGATTTTTGTCTGGTCCACCGTGAGCTTTGGCCTGAGATTTTCCAATCTCACCAATCGCGGAATCATCACCTGCGGACCGTATCGCTGGATCAAGCATCCGGCCTATGTTTCGAAAAACCTGTCGTGGTGGCTGGTCTCCCTACCTTTCCTCACCGCCGCAGGACCCGCTGAAGCGCTGCGGCACTCCGCCATCCTGCTCGCGCTCAATGCCATCTACGCACTCCGCGCCATCACCGAGGAATGCCATCTGTCACGCGACCCCGATTACGTCGCCTATCGCGATTACATCAGCGAAAACGGCGCCGTTGCTCAGCTCAAACGACTGTTCGCGAAAGCGAGTCGGTCGCCGATCAGGCGCTCAGGCTGAATGCCCTTGCTCGGACCATCTGCGGCAGCTGGCCTATCGCCTCAAGGCGTGATCGCGATGCCGATCCTCGCCGCTCATCGGCAACGGCCGATCGCCCTCGAGCAGGCGGGTGATCCGGGCGAAGCCGGCAAAAGCCTTTCTCGCTTCCTCGGCCGACATCCGGCCGGCCATGGCCGCAGCGCAGCAATTCACGGCGCACTGGTAAACCGGCCCGCGCCGCCCGGCCGGCCATTTTCGCAAGAATGCCATCGCTTCGGCAACGCTGTCGATCTCCTCCACGGGCTGTCCCTGTCCGCGCAAAATCCGCACGGGCGAAAAGAATTGCAAGCGGTCCATCATTTCCTCCCCGTCGACCGGATGCGTGCGATCGAACCCCACTAAACTCGCGAACCCGACTTTGGTTCCCGGCAAAACATGGCTTGGCCTGAAAAATGTTTGCTGGACGAGACGAGCAACGGTCGACGCGCCCGGCAGCTCCAATTGGGTGACATCTTGCCCCAATTGGGTGGCATCTTGCCATTGTACGGGAACGTTAGCGCGGCTGATGCATTTCGATGCCACGAGCAGTCTTTTTGAGGGAAATGCCAAAACATGAGAATAGCCCATGTGGCGCCGCTCCATGAATCCGTGCCACCCCGGTTCTATGGAGGGACGGAGCGCATCGTCTCCTATCTGACCGAAGGATTGGTCGAGCTTGGCCATGACGTGACCCTGTTCGCCAGCGGCGATACCAAGACGTCGGCGAAATTGGTGGCGTGTCGCGAGCGCGCGCTCCGTCTCGATCCGCGCCCGCACAAATCCGAAACCGCGGCGCATCTCTCGATGCTCGCCGAGGTGAGGAGCCGTGCGCAACAGTTCGACATCATCCATTTCCATCTCAGCCACTTCCTGCATTTTCCTTTCTTCGAACACATGCCCGACCGGACGGTGACGACACCGCATGGCAGGCTCGACTATGTCGACCTGGCCCCGGCCTACGAACATTTTCCGCGCTTTCCGATGATCTCGATTTCGCGTAGCCAGAGAACCGGGCTACCCAGGGCAAATTGGCTGGCGACCATCCATCACGGGCTACCGATCAATACGTATGAGCCGACTTTCGAGACGGAGGTGGACGAGCCGTATCTGGCCTTTCTGGGCCGGCTGTCGCGCGACAAGCGCCCGGACCGTGCCATTGAGATCGCCTTGCGCTCCGGGCTGAAACTGAAGCTTGCGGCAAAGATCGGCGACGACGACCGCCCTTTTTTCCACGACACGGTCGAGCCGCTGATCGACGGCGACCGTGTCGACTATATCGGCGAGATCGAAGAGGACAGAAAAGCGGAATTCCTCGGCAAGGCGGCCGGCCTGCTGTTTCCGATCGATTGGCCGGAGCCGTTCGGTCTTGCCGCGATAGAGGCTATGGCCTGTGGCACGCCGGTGATCGCCTGGAAATGCGGTGCCCTGCCGGAGATCATCGACCACGGCGTGACCGGTTTCCTTGTCGATACGGTCGATGCTGCGGTCGCCTCGATACCGGAATTGCTGCGCCTCGACAGGCGACAGGTGAGAGCCGTGTTCGAAAACCGTTTTTCTGCCACGAGAATGGCCCACGACTATGTGGCTGCCTATGCGCGCCTGATCGGTACTCCCGGTGAAGCGAGAGCGTCCTGATCGGCGTCATTGTGGACGTTGGAAACGAAACGACAGAGCTTGTGACGTATGAATCAACTCGACGAGCGTAAGCTTGATCCCGCCGTAGCCCTTGCCTCCCTCGACGAGGTTGCGCCCCGGGAGCCGCACCGGCTGTTCGCCCTCAAGCAAGCCGACTGCTTCGCGGTGGCCGACGCCTATGGCGACATCCGCGGCGCCGGCGATGGCTTTTTCCGAGACGACACGCGTGTGCTTTCGGAATTCCGGCTGACGGTCGGTGGCCGGCAAATGTCGTTGCTCGGCGCCTCGCTCAGCCAGGACAATGTGCTTTTCACCTCGAACCTGACCAATCTGCCGATCCAGAGTGTCGGTGGTCGCGACATTCCGCAGGGCGCGATCCACATAGAACGCGTCAGGCTGCTTTGGCAGGACCGGCTGTTCGAGCGCATCACCCTTTCCAACTACAGCCAGGAATCGTCGGCCATTCGGGTTTCCTTGCATTTCGCAGCAGATTTCCGCGACATGTTCGAGGTGCGCGGTTCGACCCGGCTCAAGCGCGGAATAGCCCACGCCGCCGAGACCAGTCCGACATCCGTGGTGCTTCGATATGACGGGCTGGACCAACTCGTGCGCCTGTCGGCGATCTCGTTCTCGCAGGCGCCGGACAATTTGACCGCCAGCCGCGCGGATTTCCTGGTTGCGGTGACGAAGCGCAGCAGCGAGGTCCTCTATATCGAGGTCGGCCCGGAAGTGGCGGAGACACCCGACCGCGACCGTTTTCGGGCTGCAGCCGCCCGCGCTCGCTTCGGCATGCGCGCCAAACGCCGCCACGGCGCGACGGTGCACAGTTCTGGCCGCGTCTTCAACGACTGGATCGAACGCGCGCGCGCGGACGTGGCGCTGCTGACCACCGAGCTTGCAACCGGACCTTACCCCTATGCCGGCATACCCTGGTTCTCGACGGCATTTGGCCGTGACGGGGTGATTTCCGCATTGCAGATGCTGTGGTTGAATCCTGGGCTGGCGCGCGGCGTACTCGCCTTTCTCGCCCAGCATCAGGCGACCGAAACGTCGCCGTTCAGCGATTCGCAGCCCGGCAAGATCATGCACGAGACCCGCAAGGGCGAGATGGCGGCACTGCGGGAGCTCCCGTTCGGCCGCTATTACGGCGGCGTCGATACCACGCCGCTCTATATTCATCTCGCTTGCGCCTATGCGGATCGTACCGGCGACATGGCGTTCGTCGACAGCCTGTGGCCATCGCTCTGTGCAGCGGCCGAATGGACGGAGGAGACAAGCCGCGCGACCGGCTTCGTTACCTACCAGCGCGGCGCCGAGACCGGCCTTGCCAACCAGGGCTGGAAGGACAGTTTCGATTCCGTCTTCCATGCCGATGGCCGCATGCCCAAGGGGCCGATCGCCCTGGTCGAGGTGCAAGGCTACGTCTTTGCCGCGTTCCGTGGGCTGGCGGCGCTCGCCCGCCGCCGCGGCGAGGACGACAAGGCCGATCATTGGGAGGAACGCGCCGAAACCATGCGCGCCGCGGTGGAACGCCATTTCTGGATGGACGATCTCAATTTCTATGCACTGGCGATCGATGGTGCAGGCGAGCTCTGCAAGGTACGGACGTCGAATGCCGGCCATCTTCTCTTTGTCGGGCTGCCCGAGCCGGAACGGGCGCAGATGGTCGCCGATCAGCTGCTCTCCGCGTCGTTCCACTCTGGTTGGGGCGTGAGGACGCTGGCCGACGATGCGATATTCTTCAATCCGATGTCCTACCACAATGGTTCGATCTGGCCGCACGACACCGCCATGTGCGGTGCAGGCCTGGCACGTTATGGCGTGCGCGACAGCGTGGTTCGGCTGATGAGCGGCACGTTCGAATCGGCTGTCCATTTCAACATGCGGCTGCCGGAACTGTTCTGCGGCTTTACCCGGTCGCCGGGCGAAGCGCCCATCGCCTATCCCGTCGCGTGCCTGCCGCAAGCCTGGTCAGCGGGATCGGCCTTCATGCTGATGCAGGCCTGCCTTGGGCTCGAAATCGACGGCTGGAACAGCGAAATCCGGGTCACCCGCCCAAGGCTGCCGATCGGCATCGACACGCTGACATTGCGGCATCTGGGTGTCGGCTCGAAAGTGGTCGACCTCACATTCCAGCGTGTCGGCGACCGGGTCGTCGCCTTTCTTGCCGACCGGTATGAGGGGATGGTGCCGCTCATCGTGCGCACTTGATGCCGCCGCGCTGCGGCGCATCGAAAATGACGCGCGGCATTGCAATCGTCCGGAACCGATAGCCTCTTTGTGCGTTGCAAAAATGGACGGGGTGGGGACGCTGTCGTTGTCATACGGCGGCGAACCAGAAAACAAATAAAAAAAACGGCTATCGGCCGGCCGGAGGCGAGATCACATTCCATGTCAGATTATACTGTAAACCTGCTCTGGGTTTTGCTGATTGCAAGTTTTGGCTTTTCCGCTTTTGCCATTCTCCTGTCGATATCCCGCCAGCGCCGCGGTCGCGCAACGGCCGCCGCATACACGCCGAGCGAGGATGTCGCCTCGGAAGCGGCACGCAAGGTGCTGCGCGAGTTCGAAAAGAACGGCCAGTCCGCCGATGCGGCACTGGTCACGTGGTCGCCCGACACGTTGCGCAAGATCCTGGCCGACGACCTGCCGGACGCACAGGTCATCGTGGTGTCCAACCGCGAACCCTACATCCACAACATCAAGGACGACGGGGTCCAACTTTTGGTGCCGGCCAGCGGCCTGGTTTCGGCACTCGAGCCCATCACCCGCGCCTGTGCCGGCACCTGGATCGCCTATGGCGGCGGCACGGCAGACCGTCTCACCGTCGACAAGGACGACCGGGTGCAGGTGCCGCCAGGCAATCCGTCCTACACGCTGCGCAGGGTCTGGCTGACGGAGGAGGAATATCAGGGCTACTATCTGGGCTTCGCTAATGAGGGCCTATGGCCGCTTTGCCATATCGCCTTCACCCGCCCCGTGTTTCGCGCCTCGGACTGGGACGCCTACGAGGCCGTCAACCGCAAATTCGCCGATACGGTGGTTGCCGAAGCCCGCAACGAACGGCCGATCGTGCTGGTGCAGGACTATCATTTCGCGCTGCTGCCGCGCATGATCCGCCAGCGCCTGCCGGACGCGATAGTCATCACCTTCTGGCATATCCCGTGGCCTAATTCGGAAGTATTCAGCATCTGTCCGTGGCGTGAGCGGATCCTGGAAGGACTGCTCGGCAGTTCGATCATCGGCTTTCATACCCAATTCCATGCCAACAACTTCACCGAAAGTGTCGACCGCTTTCTGGAGAGCCGGATCGAACGGGCAGACGCGGCAATCTCCTATGGTGGGCAGACCACATTGGTCCACGCCTATCCCATTTCCATAGAATGGCCGGCCCAATTGCTGGCAAAACTGCCGTCTGTGGAGGAGTGCCGCGCCAGCGTGCGCGACAGATTCGGCCTGTCTGCGGATACCAAACTATGCGTTGGCGTCGAGCGCCTCGACTACACGAAAGGCATTCTCGATCGCTTCCATGCCTTGGACGAATTGTTCACGAGATATCCCGAATGGATAGGCAAGGTGGTTTTCCTGCAGATCGCCGCGCCGAGCCGGGGGACATTGCCCGCCTACCAGCAACTCCACGACGAATGCCGCCGCTGTGCCGAGGAGCTCAACCGGCGCTATGGCAGCGAGACATACAGCCCTATCCTGATGGTCGCCGAACATCATCGGCAGGAGCAGGTCTACGAGGTCTACCGTGCCGCCGACATCTGTATGGTCACCAGTCTGCATGACGGCATGAACCTTGTCGCCAAGGAATTCGTCGCAGCGCGCGACGACGAACAGGGCGTGCTTTTGCTCAGCACCTTCGCCGGTGCCTCGCGCGAATTGCTGGAAGCACTGATCGTCAACCCCTACGATGCGGCCATGATGAGCGAGGCGCTGTTGCAGGCGCTGACGATGACGCCGGAAGAGCAGCGCGAACGTTTGCGGCCGATGCGCGAGATGGTCCGCGACAACAATGTCTACCGCTGGGCCGGCAGCATGCTGCTGGACGCCGCGCGCCTGCGCAAACGCGGCGATCTCGACAGGGTGACCGGAACCGGCGAGCGCCCGCCATCGAACACCAACAACGTCATCTCGATGTTCGAGCGGGCTCGGAAGGCAGCGTCGTGAAAAGCTTTGAACAACCACCGGCGTTGAACCTGTCGGAAGGGCAATGGGCGCTCTTTCTCGACATCGACGGAACCCTGCTGGAACACGCTGCCCATCCCGACGCGGTGTTCGTCGGCGAGGAATTGCGCAATCTGCTCGAACGCATCGAGCGGCGGCTGGATGGTGCGGTCGCCTTCATCACCGGCCGATCGATTCCCGCCGTGGACAAGCTGTTCCACCCGCTGAAGCTGCGGATTGCCGGACTGTATGGGCTGGAGCACCGGCTGACGCCGAGCGGTCCGATCGATGCCGCCGACGCGCCGGCCGACATCGCCGCCCTTGCGGACGAGATCGAGGCCGAACTGGGCAGCGGCAAGGTCTATGTCGAGCGCAAGGGGCCGGTCCTTGCCGTTCATACAAGAGCAGCACCGCAACTGCTTGCACCCGCAATCCAGCTCGTCGAACAGGCATTGGCCCGGCTTCCGAAGGGTTATCGGGTGCTTCCGGGAAACGCCGGCGTCGAGCTCATGCCTTTGGAAGCCGTCAAAGGTGCTGCCATCCGGCGTTTCATGGACATTCCGCCCTTTGTTGGCCGGCGGCCGATATTCCTCGGAGACGATACATCGGACGAACACGGTTTCGAGGCGATCAATGAAATTGGCGGCATCTCCATCCGCGTGAAGCCGAACGGACCGACGGCCGCAACCTATGTCCTCGACGACGTGACGGGCGCAATAGCTTGGCTTGAGGCCAGTTTCGAGACGTCGGCGGTGGCCTGATCGCGCCGTGGCCCGGTTCAGCTGATCTTCCCGTCCACCATGTGAATGCGGCGATCCATGCGTGCGGCCATGTCGAGGTCATGCGTGACTGCCACGACCGTCTTGCCGCGTTCGCGCACCAGATTCTGCAGGATTGTGAACACCTGCTCCGAGCTCTTGCTGTCGAGGCTCCCCGTCGGCTCGTCTGCCAGGATAGCCACCGACAGCGATGGAGGAGAGTTGATGAGTAGGAAATCGCGTGCTTCGACCGATGCTGTTCTCAAGGAACTGCGCGCCTTCGGCCTCACCTATCCAGGCGCCGAGACAAAGAGTCCGTGGCCTGGTCACGACGATCTCGCGGTGAAAGGCAAGACCTTTGCTTATTTGAGCCTTGAAGGCGAACCGTTCAGCATCTCCCTCAAACTCCCCTACAGCGGCGACGAGGCGAGAAAGCTCCACTATGCGTCGCCGACGGAGTACGGCCTTGGCAAGAGCGGATGGGTGACGTTCGAACCAGCACCGGACGAACTGCCACCGATGGGACAACTGAAGTCATGGCTCGATGAGAGTTATCGCGCACAAGCGCCCAAAAAGCTTGCCGCCCTGATCACGCACAAGGTGGACTCTGGAGCTTAGGTCGAGCGATCGGTGTCACCCCACGAATCGCCGGCGCTAGAAGCTCAACGACGCCACGCCGATAAGCGCGTTTCTCATTGAATGACTTTAAGCCCAAAGCCGGCAAATCGTCTGCTTGCCGGTTCCCCTGCGTCAGGCTTAACCTGCGTGCCATGCGTGGAGGCGCGTGCGGTTGCAAGGGGAGGACATAGCAATGACAATACAAGGCGCATCACCGGACCTGTACAATGAGGATCTCGCTCCGGCGAAGGTTCGAAACTGGGGACCGTTCTCGATCTTCAACGTCTGGACGTCGGACGTCCACAGCCTGTGGGGCTACTATCTCGCTGCCAGCCTGTTCCTGTTCTGCGGCGGCTTCGTCAACTTCATCATCGCCATCGGTATCGGTTCGCTGATCATCTATGCGTTGATGAACATGGTCGGCTATGCCGGCGTGAAGACCGGGGTGCCCTACCCGGTCCTGGCGCGTGCCTCCTTCGGCATCTGGGGCGCCAACATACCGGCGCTGGTGCGCGCCATCGTCGCCTGCTTCTGGTACGGCGCGCAGACGGCGGCCGCCTCCGGGGCGATCGTAGCCCTGCTGATCCGCTCGCAATGGTTCGCCGACTTCAACCAGAGCACCCATTTCCTCGGCCACTCCGGGCTCGAGGTGATCTGCTTCGCCGTCATCTGGGCGCTGCAACTCCTGATCATCCAGAAAGGCATGGAAACGGTGCGCCGCTTCCAGGATTGGGCCGGACCGGCGGTGTGGGTGATGATGCTGATCCTGGCGATCTATCTTTGCATCAAGGCAGGCACCTTCGCGTTCACCAGCGACATCCCGATGGATGTGCTGCTGGAAAAGACAAAGGACGCGGGCGTGCCGGGCACGCCGGGCTCCTGGACCTCGCTGTTTGCGGTGGCCGCGATCTGGGTGACCTATTTCTCCGCGCTCTATCTCAACTTCTGCGATTTCGCGCGCTACGCCCCCGACAAGGCATCGCTGCGCAAGGGCAACATCTGGGGCCTGCCGGTCAATCTTATCCTGTTCTCGCTGGTCGCCGGCGTCACCACGATCGCCGCCTTCGATGTTTATGGCGAGGTGCTGCTGCATCCCGACCAGATTTCGGCGAAATTCGACAGCTGGTTCCTGGCGGCGCTCGCAGCCCTGACCTTTGCGGTGGCGACGCTCGGCATCAATGTGGTGGCGAACTTCGTGTCGCCGGCCTTCGACTTCTCCAATGTCTTTCCACGCCAGATCGACTTCAAGAAGGGCGGCTACATCGCGGCGCTGATCGCGCTGGTGCTCTATCCATTCGCGCCCTGGGAAGGCAGTGCCGCCTCCTTCGTCAACATCATTGGCGCGACGATGGGGCCTATCTTCGGCGTGATGATGGTCGACTATTACCTGATCCGGAAGGGCGGGGTCGACGTCGAGGCGCTCTACAGGGAGAATGGCGAATTCCGCTTTCAGGGCGGCTGGCATGTCAACGCCTTCATCGCCGCCGGTATCGGCGCGGTCTTCTCCTCGATCCTGCCCAACTTCACCAGCCTGCTGCCGTCATGGTGGGGCGTCTATGGCTGGTTCTTCGGCGTGGCAATTGCCGGCGTTATCTACTACGTGCTGCGCACGATGGCACTCGGTGCCGGAGCCAGGATAGCCAAAGCTTGAGCGATTCGGGGCGGCGCGAGCCGCCCCGTTCATTCTGCGACCATCTCGGCCAGGCGGCGCACTGTATTCCAGTTGCGCGAGGTGCCGATGCCCAGGCGTTTGTGACTGACCGCCGCAAGCAGCCGCGAACTCGGCGTCTCGCGCGAAAAGGCGATCCAGATGTCGCCGCCCACCGCCTGCAGCTTTTCATTCCTGCCGATATAGGCCCGCAGCGCAGCGACCGCATCAGGGGGAACAGGCGACCGCATCACGCGCACCGCCACCTGGTCCGCGGCCTCAGCCGATTCGGCTGGGAACGGATTGCCGGCCGCCAGCTTCAGCCAGCCGTCGGCGCGGCGCACGATGATGTCGACGTGGCGGCCAAAAGTCTTTGCGAACGCCGCCTCCAGCCGCTGCTCCAACGCCGCAAGTTCTGTTTCTTGCGCCTCGAAGACCAGATTGCCGGTCGCTACCAGTGTGCGCGGGTTATTCAGACCCAGGCCTTCGGCCATCGCCTTCAGATCGGACATGACGACCCGCCGCCCCTCGCCCAGGACAATGCTGTAGAGCAGCGCGACGTAAGTTTGCATGGGCGGCTAGTTTAGACCAGCCGCGACTGCTCTACCGCCGCCTCGATGAAGCTGGCAAACAGCGGGTGCGGATCGAGCGGCCGGCTTTTCAACTCGGGATGGTACTGCACGCCGATGAACCAGGGGTGGTCGGGATATTCGACCGTTTCCGGCAGCACGCCGTCCGGCGACATGCCGGCAAACACCAGGCCGCAATCCTCGAGCCGCTCCTTATAGTCGACATTGACCTCGTAGCGGTGGCGATGGCGTTCGGAAATCTGGGTATCGCCATAGATCTCGGCGATCTTCGATCCCTTGGCGAGGTCGGCCTGGTAGGCACCGAGCCGCATGGTACCACCAAGGTCGCCGGTTTCCCTGCGCTTTTCCAGCATGTTGCCCTTCAGCCATTCGGTCATCAAGCCGACAACCGGCTCCTCGGTTGGACCAAACTCGGTCGATGATGCGTGCTCGACGCCGGCCAGCGAACGCGCCGCCTCGATGCAGGCCATCTGCATGCCGAAGCAGATGCCGAAATACGGCACCTTGCGTTCGCGCGCGAACTTCGCCGCCAGGATCTTGCCCTCCGAGCCGCGCTCGCCAAAACCGCCGGGGACGAGAATGCCATGGACCTTCTCCAGCCACGGCGCCGGGTCTTCCTTCTCGAATATCTCGCTTTCGATCCAGTCGAGCTTGACCTTGACCCGGTTGGCGAGGCCGCCATGCGACAGCGCCTCGATCAGCGATTTGTAGGCGTCCTTGAGGCCGGTATATTTGCCGACGACGGCAATGGTCACTTCGCCTTCTGGATTGTGGATGCGGTTGGACACCGCTTGCCACCGTTCCATGCGCGGCTTCGGCGCCGGATCGATGCCGAAGGCCGCCAGCACTTCCGAATCCAGCCCTTCATTGTGATAGGCCATCGGCACGTCGTAGATATGCGGGACGTCGAGCGCCTGGATGACGGCGCTTTCGCGGACATTGCAGAACAGCGACAGCTTTCTGCGCTCTTCCTTGGGGATCGGCCGGTCGGCGCGGACCAGCAGTATGTCGGGTGCAATGCCGATGCCGCGCAACTCCTTGACCGAATGCTGCGTCGGCTTGGTCTTCAGTTCGCCTGCCGTCGGAATGTAAGGCATCAAGGTCAGGTGGACGTAGACGGCGTTGTTGCGCGGCAGGTCGTTGCCGAGCTGGCGGATCGCCTCCAGGAACGGCATCGCTTCGATGTCGCCGACGGTGCCGCCGATCTCGCACAGCACGAAATCGTAGTCGTCATTGCCGTTGAGGACGAAATTCTTGATCTCGTCGGTGACGTGCGGAATGACCTGCACGGTGGCGCCGAGATAGTCGCCGCGCCGCTCGCGCTCGATGATGTTCTTATAGATGCGGCCGGTGGTGATGTTGTCCTGCTGGTTGGCCGAGCGGCCGGTGAAGCGCTCATAATGGCCAAGATCGAGATCGGTCTCGGCCCCGTCATCGGTCACGAAGACTTCGCCGTGCTGATAGGGCGACATCGTGCCGGGATCGACATTGAGATAGGGATCGAGCTTTTTGATGCGTGCGCGATAGCCCCGCGCCTGCAAGAGAGCCCCAAGGGCCGCTGCAGCAATGCCTTTTCCAAGTGAGGAAACCACGCCGCCTGTGATGAATACATATCGCGCCATGGGAGTCATCGCTTAACGCGGCCGAATTGATTCCGCCAGAGAAAAAACCGCCGCGAAGGCTTTTTCCCAAGAAGGCGCTCTGGTCGTTGGCGTATCAAAACAAAAGGGCCGGCGAGGCCGGCCCTTTTGGCACGATCTGTCAAAGCGTCAGATGATGACGACTTTGGTGCCTACTTTCACCCGGCGGTAAAGGTCCATGACGTGCTCGTTGATCATACGGAAGCAGCCATTGGAGGCGCTGGTTCCGATTGACTGCGGCGCGATGGTGCCGTGAATGCGCAGGTGGGTATCTTTCTTGCCGTCGTAAAGATAGATGGCGCGCGCACCGAGCGGATTGTCGCCGCCGCCGGGCATGCCGTCCTTGTACTGGCCATAGTGCTTGGGTTCGCGCTTTTGCATATCCAGCGTCGGAATCCAGCGCGGCCATTCCTGCTTGTCGCCGACGGCAACCGTACCCTTGAACTGCAGGCCTTCCCGGCCGACCGCGATGGCATAACGGCGGGCGGTTGACGATGATTCGACGAGGTAGAGACGACGGGCGCTGGTATCGATGACGATGGTGCCGGGGTTGTAGCCGGTGAATTCGACCTCCTGCGGCACGAATTCCGGCTTGACCTTGAACTGCCGCTTGGCCTGCTTCCTTTCGAGCGCGGCGTCGAGCGCGCGTGTTTCCGGAAGCAGCGACATCGACGAAGAGGATGTGCCGCCGAACAGTCCCGCGAACAGCCCGACGCTCTGCGGCTTCTGCCCGACCGGTTCGCTGCGCAACTCGCCATTGTTGCCGGTCAGCGCAACGTTCATGGCCTCGGCCGGGATCGGCTCGGCCGACTGGATCGGCGCAATGGGCGTAATCGGTTCGATGATGTTGACGGTCTTCTTCTTGGCCGGCGTGGCGTCAGCCACCTTGGCCGTTGCGAGCGGCTGGCTCTTCTTGGCAAGGAACGCCTGGCGTTCCGCATCGGCTTTGCCTTTCGCCGCCTCGCGCATCGCCAGCTTCCTGGCTTCGAGTGCCTTGGCGCGAGCGGCGTCCTTGTCGGCTGCGATCTTGGCTTCGATCTTGCGGATCTGCGCAAGGTCGTCCGGCGTCGGATCTTTCTTCTTCTTGAGAAGCTTCAATTGCGCTGCATCGCTTTTGGCTGCGACCTTGACGACGTCGGTTGTTGTTGCGGCTTTGTGGGCCGAGTTTGCCGTCGGCATGGCCGCGAAAGCGGGCGCACCTAGGCTGAGCACGGCACAAAGGCCGGCAAAAATGAAGCTGCGAAGCTGCATGGGGAAGATCCGATCGTTCAATGCTTGTTGCCCACGGCGTCGCCCGGCGCCCCCCAAGGACGCCGAGAATGCCGCGTGCAACGTATAATCGATTAGCCGGAAGCGCCTCAAGCGTGAGGCGCAGTCGAATCTTCGTGATCGTGCGGCATTTGCCGCGACTGTGTTCAAACGACAACAGATCGCGGCATAAGTTGCCCTATTACTGGTTGGGGACCTGCGGCGTAGCCGGCGCGGTGGCGCCGTTTGTCGCTGGCGGCGTCGCCGGAGCGGTTGCCGGCGGCGTCGTTGCCGCGCCGTTGCCGGACGGCGGGGTCGGCGCCGTGGTGCCCGACGGCGGCGTCGGCGTCGTGGTTCCAGGCAATTGGTTGAGTACGCCCTTGCCTGCTCCGTCCGAGGCCGCCGGCACGCGATCGAGAATGTCGATCGGCTTCTCGCCATAGCGCGCAACGATCGACAGTGTCAGCGAGGTGACGAAGAAAGCGGCAGCCAGGATCGCCGTCGCCCGCGTCAGCGCATTGGCGGCGCCACGCGCGGTCATGAAGCCCGATCCGCCGCCGATGCCGAGGCCGCCGCCTTCGGAGCGCTGCAGCAGCACCACGCCGACAAGCGCGAGCACGACCATGAGGTGGACGACGATCAGTACGGTTTCCATAATTTACCCTGGCAAGGCCTTGTGCGGCCGCTGATTTGGAGGCGGCTCAATACAATGCTTTGACGGCATTTCCAAGCCCGTGGCCGGAATATGGGAAGCAATGCGTCCTTTGCAACGATTTCGACGCCGGCCGTCCGCTCAAATGCAGCAACCAGCCCTTGTATCAAGCGATGTTTCGATAGGCTTCCGCGATGCCGAGGAAGTCCGCCGCCTTTAGGCTGGCGCCGCCGACCAGCGCGCCATCGACATTCCTGACGCCGAGCAACTCGATGGCGTTGGACGGCTTGACCGAGCCGCCGTAGAGAATGCGCATCTTGGCCGCCGTATTGCCGAGCTTCCGTGCCAGTTCTTCGCGGATATGCGCATGTGCCTCGGCGACGTCGGCGGCGGTCGGGGTCAAGCCGGTCCCAATCGCCCATATTGGCTCATAGGCAATGACGGTGTTGGAAGCCGTGGCGTTTGGCGGGACCGAGCCAGCGACCTGGCGCGACAGCACGTCGAGCGTGGCTCCTGCTTCTCGTTCGGCTCTTGTCTCACCAATGCAGATGATGGCCACCAGCCCGGCGCGCCATGCGGCGGAGGCCTTGGCCTGGACCAAGGCATCGTCCTCCTTGCGATCGGCGCGGCATTCGGAATGGCCGACGATGACATGGCTGGCACCTGCATCCTTCAGCATCTCGGCCGAAATGCAGCCGGTATAGGCGCCGCTCTCCTCGGTGTGGCAATCCTCTCCGCCGGCCCGCACCGGCGTGCGCGACAGAATCTCGGCGGCGTGCGCAAGCAAGGTCGCCGGCACGCAGACCACCGCTTCGGTCTCGGCGTCGAGCCCACTCATGAAACCGTTGCCGATCATCCTGATCTCGTTGAGCGAGGCGCTGGTGCCGTTCATTTTCCAGTTGCCGGCGACGAGCGGGCGGATTCCAGTGGTCATGGGATTTGTTTCTCCGGGCAATTTCCAGCTGGCCCTCACTATCAAAATCAGGCCACAAAGCAATCGACAGTGGGCAGGAAGGGCGCTATTGCGCTTGTTTCAGACTCGGCGCATGCGAAATGCGCAAAAATCGGAAGTACTCATGCTTGGTATGTTGAGAAGCGCGGCGGGGACCTGGGTCGCGAAACTGCTGCTGTCATTGTTGGTGTTGAGCTTCGCCATCTGGGGCATCTCGGGGCGGCTGATGGGCGGTCTTGCCGGCCATGACGCCGTGATTACGGCCGGAGGCACCAAGGTCTCGATCAACGAATACCGCCTCGCCTACGATCGCCAGCTCAGCGTCATGTCGCAGCAATTCGGCCAGCGCATCAGCCGTGAGCAAGCGACGGCGCTCGGCATCGACAACCAGGTGCTGGCGCAACTCGTGTCGGGTGCCGTCCTCGACGAGCAGGCCCGCAAGCTCGGCCTCGGCCTGTCCAAGGACCGGCTCGCCGAACTGACGCGTGAAGACCCGGCGTTCAAAGGGCCTGCCGGAACCTTCGACAGGAGAACCTTCGAGTACCTGCTTCGGCAGGTCGGCATGCGGCCGGAAGACTATTTGAAGAACCGCGCCCAGGTCGCGGTCCGCCAGCAGATCGTCGAGGCGGTTTCGGACGGCCTCAAGGCCCCGGATACATTCTTCAAGGCGGTCGCGCTCTATCGCGGCGAAGATCGCACCATCGACTACCTGACCTTGCCGAAATCGCTGGTCGAACCGATAGAAGCGCCGTCCGACAGCGCGCTTTCGGCCTATTTCGAGGAAAACAAGAAAACCTACGCCGCTCCCGAATACCGTAAGTTCTCCTATGTCAGGCTCGAACCGGAAGACATCATGGATTTGAGCGCGGTGACCGACCAACAGGTCAGCGACGACTACAATAAGAACAAGGCGCGCTACACCACGCCGGAGATGCGCACCATCGAGCAGCTTGTGTTCAAGACACCTGATGCCGCAAAGGCGGCGCTCGATTCGCTCAGGACCGGCGCGACCTTCGACAAGATCGTCGCTGCCGAAGGCAAGACGCCGGCAGACACGCTGCTCGGCACGCTGGCCAAGGACAAGATCGCCGACAAGGCGGTCGCCGATGCTGCCTTCAAACTGAACGTCAATGAGGTCAGCCCGGTCGTACAGGGCGCCTTTGGTCCCGTTCTGCTGCGCGTCACCGACATCAAGCCCGAAGTGGTGAAGCCGCTGGCCGAAGTGTCCGAGCAGATCCGCAAGGACCTGGCACTGGGCGAGGCAAGCCGCATCTTGCTGGACGTGCACGACAATTACGAGGATACGCGCGCCTCGGGCAGTTCGCTCGCCGAGGCTGCCGCCAAATTGAAGCTGAAGGTCGTCACCATCGATGCCATCGACCGCACCGGCCAACGGCCGGATGGAAGCATCGTCAAAGACCTGCCGGAATCGCCGGCACTCATCAAGGCGGTGTTCGAATCCGAACCCGGAACCGACAATGAAGGCCTCACCACCGCCGATAACGGCTTCGTCTTCTACGACGTGAGCGCGATCACGCCTGCCCGCGACCGCACATTGGACGAAGTCCGCCAGAAGGTCGTGGCCGACTGGACCGCGGCGGAGACCACCAAACGGCTCACCGCAAAAGCACAGGAGCTCGAGAAGCGTCTCAAGGCTGGCGTCACGCTCGAGGTGATCGCCGGTGAGCTCAAGCTCGAAAAGCAGACCAAGCGCGGCGTCAAGCGCGATGCGGACGACGTCGATTTCGGCAAGGAAGGCGCCGCCGCGATGTTCGGCGTCGGCGAAGGCGGCACCGGGTTGATCCCCTCACCTACGGGCGACGGACAGATCCTGTTCAAGGTTGCCGAGGTGTTCGAGCCTGCCGGGGCCGATGCCAGCTCAGTGCCCCAGGACGCACAGAAGTCCTTCACCTCCGGCATGTCCGACGACCTGCTCGACCAGTTGGTGGCGCAGTTGCAGACGCAATATGACGTCCGCATCGATCAGGCGGCCGTAACCCAAGCCCTGGCCAGATGAGCGCGCTGAAGATCCACATCGCCAAGGTCGCCGCCGGCAGCGCTCTTTCCTTCGAGGAGGCGCGCGAGGCCTTCGACATCATCATGTCCGGCGATGCCACCCCCGGCCAGATCGGCGGCTTCTTGATGGCATTGCGCGTGCGCGGTGAGACCGTCAGCGAGATCGCCGGCGCCGTCGCCACCATGCGCGCCAAGATGCTGCGTGTCGAAGCTCCCGAGGGTGCCATCGACATTGTCGGCACCGGCGGCGACAATTCGCACAGCGTCAACATTTCGACCGCATCCGCTTTCGTCATCGCCGGCAGCGGCGTGCCCGTCGCCAAGCACGGCAATCGCGGACTGTCCTCGCTGACCGGCGCCGCCGATGTGCTGATCGCATTGGGCGTCAAGATCGACATCCCTCCGGAGACGATCGGCCGCTGCATCCACGAGGCCGGCGTTGGCTTCATGTTCGCGCCGGCGCATCACCCGGCGATGAAGCATGTCGGCCCGACCCGGGTCGAGCTCGGAACCCGCACCATCTTCAACCTGCTGGGCCCGCTTTCCAATCCGGCGAGTGTCAGACGGCAGATGGTCGGCGTGTTCCTGCCCGAATGGATCATGCCGGTGGCAGAAACGTTGAAGGAACTTGGTGCCGACCATGCCTGGATCGTCCATGGCGACGGCTATGACGAGATCACCACCACCGGCGAGACACTTGTCGCCGAATTGGCCGGCGGCGAGATCCGCAGCTTTACGCTGACCCCGGAAGCCGTCGGACTGAAGCGGCACACCAAGGACGAGTTGCGCGGCGGCGACGCCGCCCACAACGCCCAGGCACTGCGCGACATGCTGGGCGGCGCCGCCGGCGCCTTTCGCGATACGGTGCTGATGAATGCCGGCGCCGGGCTGGTGGTGGCCGGCACAGCGACGACCCTCGCCGACGGCATGGTAACGGCGGCGCAGGCCATCGACAGCGGCCGCGCGCTGAAAGTGCTCGACAGGCTGATCGAGATTTCGAACGGTTAAAAACCATGTCCGACATCCTGCGCAAGATCGAGGCTTACAAGCGCGACGAGATCACGGCGGCCAAGGCGCGCGTGCCGCTGGCTGAGATCAAGGCACGGGCGACGGATGCCGACGCGCCGCGCGGCTTTCTTTCCGCCCTTGAAGCAAAGCGCAAATCCGGCAGGTTCGCGCTGATTGCCGAAATCAAGAAGGCTAGCCCATCCAAAGGCCTGATCCGCGCCGATTTCGATCCGCCGGCGCTGGCCAGGGCCTATGCGAAGGGCGGTGCCGCCTGCCTTTCGGTGCTGACCGACGCACCCTCCTTCCAAGGCGCGCCCGAATTCCTCACCACTGCGCGCGCTGCCGTCGAGCTGCCTGCCCTGCGCAAGGATTTCCTGTTCGACCCCTATCAGGTCTACGAGGCCAGGGCATGGGGCGCCGATGCCATCCTGATCATCATGGCCAGCGTCGACGACGCGTTGGCAAGAGAACTCGAAGCGACAGCGTTCGGGCTCGGCATGGACGCGCTGGTCGAAGTGCATGACGAGGCTGAAATGGAACGCGCCCTGCAGCTGTCGTCGCGACTGATCGGTATCAACAACCGCAATCTCCGGACCTTCGAAACCAGCCTGCAGACCTCGGAGCGGCTGGCAGCGATGGTGCCGGCCGACCGCCATCTGGTCAGCGAGAGCGGTATCTTTTCGCACGACGATTGCCGCCGGCTGGAGCAGAGCGGAATTGCGACTTTCCTGGTCGGCGAGAGCCTGATGCGTCAGCAGGACGTGGCCGCGGCAACGCGCCTGCTGTTGACGGGCAAGGCGCCGGCAGAGGCCGTTTGAGGATGGCGGCCACCCTCACCCATCTTGGCGCGCAGGGCGAAGCCAACATGGTCGATGTCGGCGACAAGGCTGTGACGGTGCGCACGGCAGTCGCAGAAGGCTTTGTCGCGATGCGGCCCGAGACGCTGGACATGATCCTCGCCGGCGACGCCAAGAAGGGCGACGTGCTGGGCACCGCGCGCATTGCCGGCATCATGGCGGCCAAGAAGACGCATGAACTGATCCCGCTTTGCCATCCGCTGCTGCTGACCAGGATATCTGTCGATATCGAGGCGGACGCCGCGCTGCCCGGCCTGAAGGTGACAGCATTGACCCGCGTCACCGGTAAGACCGGCGTTGAGATGGAGGCTCTGAGTGCCGTCTCGGTCGCTTGCCTGACCATCTACGACATGGCCAAGGCGGTCGACCGCGCCATGGTCATCTCCGGCATAAGGCTGGTTGAAAAGACCGGCGGCAAATCCGGCGACTACAAGATCACCGGAGACGGGGCCACCGAGGCAGGCCGATAATGGTGCTGGTCCCAGTTGCCGAGGCGCTCGAGCGCCTGCTGGACGGCGCAGCAGCGCTGCCGGGCGAACGCGTCGCACTGCTGGATGCCGCCGACCGCGTGCTGGCGGAGCCGGTTGTGGCGCTCCGCACCCAGCCGCCGTTCAACGCCTCCGCCATGGACGGCTATGCCGTGCGGGCGGCCGATATCGCGTCCGTACCGGCAAGGCTTTCGGTGGTCGGCATGGCGCCGGCCGGACGCGGCTTTGCCGGAACGGTGCAGCAGCGGCAGGCCGTGCGCATCTTTACCGGCGCGCCGCTTCCCGAAGGCGCCGACACTATCGTCATCCAGGAGAACGTCCGCGATCTCGGTGGCGGCAGCGTCGAAGTGACGGAACGGACGGTGCAGGGGCGCAACATCCGCCGCCTCGGGCTCGATTTCGCCAAGGGCGATGTCCTGCTGCCCAAAGGCCGCCTGCTCGACCCGGCGGCCTTGTCGCTGGCGGCATCGGCCAATCACCCCGAGGTGCGCGTGGTCAAACGGCCGCTGGTGGCCATCATCGCCACCGGCGACGAATTACTGCCGCCGGGCAGCGATCTTGGCCCCGACCAGATCATCTCCTCCAACGCCTATGGTGTCGCCGCTGCCGCACAGTCGGTCGGTGCGCGCGCGCTCGACCTTGGCATCGCGCCGGACCGCAGGGAGGCGATCGCTGCGCTGGTTGAAAAGGCCGTGAAGGCTGGCGCGAACGTCATCGTCACGCTGGGCGGTGCCTCGGTCGGTGACCACGACTTCGTCCATGAGGTGCTGACCGGGCAAGGCATGACGCTCGATTTCTGGAAGATCGCCATGCGGCCGGGCAAGCCACTGATGTTCGGGCGGCTGGGAGACATTCGCTGCATCGGCCTGCCCGGCAATCCGGTGGCAAGCCTGGTCTGCACTCAGCTCTTCCTGAAGCCGCTGCTGGCGCGGCTCGGCGGCCGCGCCTTTCAGCAGGATATACGTCGGGCACGGCTCGGTGCCGCCATGCCGGCCAATGATCTCAGGCAAGATTATGTGCGGGCTGTTGTCATAGATGACGCCGGTACGCCCGTGGCGACGCCGTTCGGCATCCAGGACTCCTCGATGCTGAAAATCCTGGCCGATGCCAACGGGCTGATCGTTCGCGCGCCGTTCGCGCCTGCCGCGGCGGCGGGCTCCCCCTGCGACGTGCTGATGTTACGCTGAACCTGCCTCACTCCGAAATCAAGGTCCGGGTCAGCGGATGGTCTGGATCGGCCAAACCGTCGATGATGTTGAAATGATGCCGGTCAGGTTCGACCACCGAGCTGGTCGCGGAACCCAGGCCGATCCAGATGTTGGCCAGCAACGCGCTCTGACGCAGGAATTCGGCGCGCTCGCCGCCGCCGGCCCAGCAGGTCAGGCGGGCCTTGTCCATCGGGCGCAGCAGCACCGGACTTTCGGCCTGCGCCTCGGCCTCATCGATCGCCAGCGTCTCGTTCATGCCGGTGCGCATGATCGGGCGCAAATCGTGCACCCCCGAGATCGACACCACATGACGAACGCGCCGGACCACTTCGGTCGCCAGCGGCGTCGTCGCCGTAACCATCCGGCTAACAAGATGGCCGCCGGCCGAGTGCCCGGTCAGCATCAGCGGCCCTGCAACCATCGCCGCCGCCTTGCCGATCGCCGCGCCGACCTCCTTGACGATGCCGCCAATGCGTATCTGCGGACAGAGCGTGTAGGACGGCATCGCCACCGCATAGCCGCGATCAACAGGGCCAGCGGCAAGATGCGACCAGAAATTCTTGTCGAATTCCATCCAGTAGCCGCCATGAACGAACACCACGAGTCCCTTAGGCTTGATGGCCGGCAGGAAAAGATCGAGCCGGTTGCGTGGATTGTCGCCATAGGCCATGTCGAGCCGCGCCCTGCCCTCGGTCGAAAGCACGTCGCGGAAAACCCGCGCGGGCTCGATCCAGGCCGCCGGCCAGCGATCGCTGCCGGCTATGTTGGCGCCGTTGGCATAGGCGTTGTCCCAATCGGCAATGTGACGTTCGAACACCCTGCGCCCTCCCTGGCATATGGCCTTGCAGCGTAGCCGTAAGCATCGCGCGGCGCGTCGTCGCCAGCCTCACGATTCCAGCTCTCGCATCAATCTCAAGTGACAGCTGCTTTGATGGCGAAGCGCGCATCCTTCCACGCACCGGTGTGCAGGATGTCCTCAAGCACTTTGACGGCCTGCCAGACATCGGCGTAGCCGACATAGAGCGGGGTGAAGCCGAAGCGCATGGTCGATGGCGCGCGAAAATCGCCGATCACGCCTCGTTCGATCAGCGCGCGCATGACCTGGTAGCCATGCTCATGCATGAATGAAATCTGGCTGCCGCGTTTTTCCCCATCGCGCGTGCTTTCGAGCGTGAGCCCGTAAGTGCCGCACTTTGCCTCGACAAGCTCGATGAACAGATCCGCCAGCGCGATGCTCTTCTTGCGCACCGCCGTCATGTCGACATCGTTCCAGATGTCGAGCGCGCCCTTCAGCGTGCGCATCGACAGGACCGGCTGTGTGCCGCACAGAAACTGGCGGATGCCGGTGCCGGCCGCATAGCCTGGCTCGAAGGCGAAGGGCCGTGCATGGCCCCACCAGCCGGTGAGCGGCTGCTGGATGTCGGAAAGATGCCGCTCAGCCGCATAGATGAAGGCAGGCGCGCCCGGGCCGCCATTCAGATATTTGTAGGTGCAGCCAACGGCAAAATCGGCGTTTGCCTTGTCGAGTTCGACTGGCATCGCGCCGGCGGTGTGGCAGAGATCCCAGACGATCATCGCCCCGGCTTCCTGAGCCCTGCGCGTCAGCGCCGGCATGTCGCGCAGTTCGCCCGACTTATAGTTGACGTGGTTGACCAGCACCACAGCGGTGCGTTCGTCGATCAGCTCTTCGATGGTCGGCGCGTCGACTCCCGAGAGGCGCAGCAGCGTATCTTTTCGCGTCGAAACCACACCCTCGGCCATGTAGAGGTCCGTCGGAAAACTATCGCCCTCGGCGACGATGACCTGCCGCTCCGGTCGCATGGCCATGGCGGCGTGCAGCAGCTTGTAGATATTGACCGATGTCGTGTCGCAGACCACTGTCTGGCCGGCCGCGGCCCCGATCAGGCGCCCGAGCTGGTCGCCAAGTTCAAGCGGCATGTTGAACCAGCCGGCCGTGTTCCATGCGCGGATGAGATCATGCGACCATTCTTCGGTCGCGGCCTTGTGCAGTTCATCGAAAGCGGCACGTGAAGCAGCTCCTAGCGAATTGCCGTCGAGATAGATCACTCCTTGCGGCAACACAAAGCGGTCGCGCATCGCGCGCAGCGGATCCGCGGCATCCATCGCCTTTATGGCCACGAGATCGGGAATTCCTGTCATGATTTGTCTGCTCCCCCAAGATCCAACGCAACGCCGGACACGCATCGACTGTTCTTCCATTACTTGGTTGCGCGCAGCAAGGCTCCACCGGCGAGAAGCAGCCTGACCAGGCGGTGGAAACCGGGACTTAACCCGAGGTTGGCGTTTTGAGTTCGTTTCGTTCACGGTGCATTGACCAAACCGCACAGTCGATACGGGTTCAATTCCGTGCCTTTTGCCGACCGACGGCCGATGCCAGTGCCGCCTTCTAGGAGGCCAGAAGGGCGCAAACGAAAGCAGAATCAAGGCGATGAGGCTCGCGGCGGTGAAAATGCGTTACGCCGGTAGGGGACGTCGTTTGTTTCCCGAGCCTTAACGCATTCATTAAACTTTAAACAGTTGCGGAACACAACTGGAACAGATAGTGTTTGTTCTGGGTTTGTTTTTCTGATTCTGTTGGGGGTCGCTATGCTGACACGCAAACAACACGAACTGCTTATGTTCATCCACGAAAGGTTGAAGGAAAGCGGTATCCCGCCTTCATTCGACGAGATGAAGGAAGCGCTCGACCTGGCTTCCAAATCCGGAATCCACCGGCTGATTACGGCGCTGGAGGAGCGCGGCTTCATTCGCCGTTTGCCCAACCGGGCCCGTGCGCTGGAGGTGCTACGCCTGCCTGACTCGATCGCCCCCGGCCTCAATGCGGCACGCAAGTTCTCGCCGAGTGTCATCCAGGGCAGCCTTGGGCAAGGCGCCCCTCGGCAGGGCAAGCCGACATCGTCGCGCGTGCCCGCAGCCGGAAATGACGACGATGTCGTCGCCGCCGTTTCGATCCCGGTAATGGGCCGCATCGCTGCCGGTGTGCCGATCGACGCCATCCAGCACCAGACGCATTCGATTTCGGTGCCGCCGGATATGATCATGGGCGGCGAGCATTATGCGCTCGAGGTCAAAGGCGATTCGATGATCGAGGCCGGCATTTTCGACGGCGACACGGTGATCATCCGCAATGCCGATACGGCGAGCCCCGGTGAGATCGTGGTGGCACTGGTCGACGAGGAGGAAGCGACGCTGAAGCGGTTCCGCCGCAAGGGCGCCTCGATCGCCCTGGAAGCCGCCAATCCGGCCTACGAGACGCGCATCTTCGGACCAGACAGGGTCAAGGTGCAGGGCAAGCTCGTCGGACTGATCCGCCGCTACTGAGTTCCGCCCTTGGCGCCGGCTTTGGGATTGTCGGCCCTGCGGTATGGCGGCAGGCCCCGTGCCGCGCGTGAAAATTTCCGTTGCACGTGCCAGGGCCGGTATGATTTTTCGACGGCGAAGCGGATCTCGGCGCGTGTTGCCGCTTGTGGATCGAAATAGACGGCGGCACTTCCCGCGCGCGCCAGTTGCCGTTTGGTGACGACGAGGACCAGCCGGTCGTAGTAGCAGGGGTTATGGGCGGTGGCGTCGTCGATGACGATCAAGCTGGCAAAGGCGCAGGCTGGCCGCGCAGTATCGCGGTCCGTGGCTTGCGCGATGATCGCGCCGGATGGATGCCTGGCAAGGCAGAGGCCGTCCGTGCAAATGAACGGCATGCCCGGCGGCAGGTCGGCCGGATCGGCAATGTCGAATTGCGGGTCGTTCTTTCCAGGGGTTTCCGGCGCGACGATGGCCTCCGATGTGAGCGCGCGTTTCCAGTTGTCGATGGTGAACTCATTCGGGCGTGCCCGGTTGACCGCGAGTTCACCGCTGCCGATCGACAGCGCGACCAGCCGTGCGTCCTCCGAGACCAATACGTCGGGAATGCGTGTCTGCGTTGTCGTCAGCAAGCCGGCGAGCGCAAAAGGAAGTGCCGCCAGCCGCAACCACGTCGTCGCCATGCTGGCAATGACGAGGGCGATCGTCACCAGAAGGACGGATCTCAGCGAAATCAGCCCGACCGCATCGATCGGCGAGCGCTCCGAGATCCACCCGGACAGGGCGATCATCGCCGTCAGCCCCTTGCCCATGACATAGAGGAAAGGGCCATCCGCACCGAACGGCATCGCCAGCGCGCTGAGAACGGCGAAGGGCATGACGACCAGTGAGACGATGGGCATGATGGCCAGATTGGCGAACAGGCTGAGCGGCGCCACGCGCTGGAAATGCCATATGGCGAAAAGCGCCGTGGCGCTCCCTGCAATGATCGAGGTCATCGCCAGACCGCACATGCCCAGCAGGACCTTTCGAGTGGCAAGGCGTAGCGGCGACTGCCGCGGCGGCGGCGTGGTGGCCCTCCCGGCGCGGTAATCGGACCAGCCTGCATAGGCGCCGACAAGGGCCGCCGTCGCGGCGAAGGACATCTGGAAACTCGGACCGACCACCTCGTGCGGCGACACCAGGATGACCGCGATGGCCGAGATCGCCAGGTTGCGCATGGTGAGCGCGGCCCGGTCGACCAGCACGGCGATAAGCATCACCGCCAGCATGATGAAGCTGCGTTCGGCCGCCACGACAATGCCGGAAAAGACGAGGTAGGCCGCAATCGAAAAAAGCGCGGCGGCCGCGGCATACTTCTTGACCGGCCGTCGCGATGAGAAATCGGGAAACAGCGCAAAGGCACCCCGCAGCAGCGCCATGATGGTGCCGGCGACCAACGCCATATGCAGCCCCGAGATAGAGATGATGTGGTAGATGCCGGTGCGCCGCATCGCTTCGTTGATCTCCTCGGGAATGCCGGCGCGCACGCCGACGATCAGCGCAGCAGCAATCTCGCCCTCGGCACCGCCGATGCGGCTGCGGATATGGTCGGCGATGGATTCGCGCGCGTCTTCGATCGCGGAAGAAAGCTGCGCGGCAAGCGGCATGCTGCCCGACGACACGACTTTCGGATTGCCGAGAAAAAAGCCGCTGCCGCCGATACCGGCGAAATAGCTGTCGAACGAGAAATCATAGCTGTCGGGCCGCACCGGGCCGGTCGGCGGCAGCAGCAGCACATAGCCGGTGATCTCGGAACCGGCGGTCAGCTCAGCCGGTATCTTCATCGCCGAAACGCGGACCCGTTCCGGCATGTAGCGCAGTGTCGGCCTGGCCGTTGAGATCACATCGATTGTCAGCCTGATGCGGCCGCTCGCCATGGGCTCGTACGATACAACGCGACCCGTCAGCCGCGTCGAGATTTCGGAGCCGAGCATATGCGTTCCGACACGCCATGTCTCGAACTTGGCGGCAAGTACGCCAAGCGCGCAGAGCAGCGCCACCATGAAGCACAGGCGCGTCCTGGGCCATGACCGCGAGACGACGGCACAAAGGGTCGCGAGGAGCGCGATTGCGATCGGCTGTGGAAAGGCCGGCTCCACCGACAGCCCGAAATAAACGACCACCCCGCATGCGAGGAACACCGGCACCAGCAGGAAGGCGATGCCGCGGTCGAGTTCCAGACCGGCCGCCGTGGTTACGCTGTTGCGGATACGGGACGGTGACGGGAGGCGGAAACGCCTGGGCAGGCGTACGATGGGCTCGCCCGCGGGCACGAGAACCGTTGCTGGGTCGCTGGCCGGCAGCGACGGAGCATCGAAGCGCGGAGCAGGTAGCAATGCCGGTGCCGGCAGGACAGGCGGGGGAGCGGCAAACAGCAAGCGTTCGCTGACGTCGCTGCCAACGTCCTCGCCCTCGCCCGCACCACGGCCTCGCACAGCCATCGGGTCTGCCCCTTGCGCCCTCGACCTCCTATGCTACATGAACGCGCAACGCGCGAAAGTCCGCAAACCCACTTCCTTCGCCCGCCTGAGAGTTCCATGCCCGATAAGGTCGTCACCCGTTTTGCCCCCTCGCCCACCGGCTATCTGCACATTGGCGGCGCGCGCACGGCGCTGTTCAACTGGCTGTACGCCAAGCACACGGGCGGCACGATGCTGCTGCGCATCGAGGATACCGACCGTGAGCGGTCGACGGATGCGGCGACGGCAGCCATTCTCGACGGACTTTCCTGGCTCGGACTCACCTGGGACGGCGCGCCTGTCTCGCAGTTCGAGCGCGCGCCGCGCCATCGCGAGGTGGCCGAGGAGCTGGTGCGCGTGGGCAAGGCCTATTACTGCTACGCGACGCCGGCGGAGCTGGAGGCGATGCGCGAGGCAGCGCGAGCCAAGGGGCTTCCGCCCCGCTATGATGGGCGCTGGCGCGACCGCGACCCGTCGGAGGCGCCGCCCGGCGCCAAGGGGGCGATCCGCATCAAGGCGCCGACAGACGGCGAGACGGTGGTGCATGACCGCGTCCAGGGCGACGTGCGCTTTCCCAACAAGGATCTCGACGATTTCATTATTCTGCGCTCGGACGGCAATCCCACCTACATGCATGCCGTCGTCGTCGACGATCACGACATGGGCATCACCCACATCATCCGCGGCGACGATCATTTGACCAACGCCGCACGCCAGACCGTAATCTATCAGGCCATGGGCTGGGAGGTGCCGTCGATGTCGCATATCCCGCTGATCCACGGTGCCGACGGCGCCAAGCTGTCGAAGCGGCACGGTGCGCTTGGCGTCGAAGCCTATCGCGCCATGGGCTACCTGCCGGAGGCGCTGCTCAACTATCTGGCGAGGCTTGGCTGGAGCCACGGCGACGATGAGATCATGTCGATCGCCGACATGATTACATGGTTCGACATTGGCGACGTCAACAAGGGCGCCGCCCGTTTCGACTTCGCCAAGCTCGAGGCGCTTAACGGCGTGCATATGCGCCGGATGAACGACGCGGCGCTGCTCGACATCTTCATCGCCACTCTGCCCTATCTAGAAGGCGGCCCGGCAATCGCCGCTCGCCTCGACGACAGACGCAGGGCGCAACTGCTTGCCGCGTTGCCGGGCCTGAAGGAGCGCGCCAAAACGCTGGTCGAACTTGTTGAAGGGGCTGCATTCCTTTTCGTCGAACGGCCGCTGCCGGTCGACGAGAAGGCGGCGGCGCTGCTCAGCGGTGAGGCGCGCGCGATCCTGCGGGGCGCTCATGCGGCACTAGCCACGGTTTCGGGGTGGTCTGCCGCCTCAGCCGAAGCCGCGATCCGCGACTATGCGCAGGCCGCCGGCCATAAACTCGGCGCCGTGGCCCAACCTTTGCGCGCCGCGCTCACCGGCAAAAGTACCTCGCCAGGTGTGTTTGATGTGCTTGCCGTGCTTGGCCGCGAGGAAAGCCTGGCGCGGATCGCTGATCAAATCGATTAGCAAACTGGCCCAAGAAGATTGGCATTGAAAGGTGTGTTTCGCAGTGCAACATTGGGTCTTGGCCTAATCTGCCGCGCAGATTCAATTGCGGGCGCAAATGTGCGTATTCCGATGCTTTTGACGTGTTGGGTTCAGATATTTTGCCTTTGCCGGCCTGAGGAAACAAAAAGGAGTTTGCTATGACCGAACCTGCGACAAAAATGGAATTTGGCGGCAAAACCCAGGCATCGACGGCCAAGCTGGAACTCGGCGGCAAAACCCATGAATTCAAGATACGAAGTGGTTCGGTAGGACCGGACGTCATCGACATCGGTTCGCTCTACAACACCGCCGGCGTCTTTACCTACGATCCCGGTTTTACGTCGACGGCGAGCTGCGAATCGGAAATCACCTTCATCGATGGCGATGCTGGCATTCTTTTGCACCGCGGCTACCCGATCGACCAATTGGCCGAGCACGGCGACTTCCTCGAAGTCTGCTATCTCTTGCTCTATGGTGAACTCCCGACCAAGGCGCAGAAGGACGATTTCGACTACCGGGTGACGCGCCACACTATGGTGCATGAGCAGATGTCGCGCTTTTTCACCGGCTTCCGCCGTGATGCGCATCCGATGGCGGTGATGTGCGGCGTGGTCGGCGCGCTGTCGGCCTTCTATCACGATTCCACCGATATCTCGGACCCCTATCAACGCATGGTCGCGTCAATGCGGCTGATCGCCAAGATGCCGACGATCGCGGCGATGGCCTATAAATACCACATCGGCCAGCCATTCATTTACCCGAAGAACGAGCTGAATTTCGCAGCCAACTTCCTGCATATGTGCTTCGCCGTGCCTTGCGAGGAATACAAGATCAATCCGGTGCTGGCCCGCGCGATGGAGCGCATCTTCATCCTGCACGCCGATCACGAACAGAACGCCTCGACTTCGACCGTCCGCCTGGCCGGCTCGTCGGGCGCCAATCCTTTTGCCTGTATCGCTGCCGGCATCGCCTGCCTGTGGGGTCCCGCACATGGCGGCGCCAACGAGGCAGCCCTGAACATGCTGGGCGAGATCGGTCATGTCGATCACATCCCGGAATTCATTGCGCGCGCCAAGGATAAGAACGATCCGTTCCGATTGATGGGATTTGGCCACCGCGTTTACAAGAATTACGATCCGCGCGCCAAGATCATGCAGAAGACCGCGCACGAGGTCCTGGGCGAGCTCGGCATCAAGGACGATCCACTGCTCGACATCGCCATGGAGCTGGAAAGGATCGCACTGACCGATTCCTATTTCATCGAGAAGAAGCTCTATCCGAACGTCGATTTCTATTCCGGCATCACGCTGAAGGCGCTGGGCTTTCCCACCACCATGTTCACCGTGCTGTTCGCGGTCGCCCGCACCGTCGGCTGGATCGCGCAGTGGAAGGAGATGATCGAGGATCCGCACCAGAAGATCGGTCGCCCGCGCCAGCTCTATACCGGCGCGCCGGAACGGGACTACGTGCCAATCGCGAAGCGGTGAAGGTGGTGAATGGTGAATGGTGAATGGTGAATGGTGAATGGTGAATGGGAGTAGCGAAGCGTCGCTCCCTGTCCATAGAAACCGCTATTCACAATTCACTATTCACAATTCATAATTCACTCACTTCCTCACCATCCCCATCACCACCCCCGCGGCAATCTCGCCTGACGGCTTGGCGGTTGCCATACGCCCGGCAATGTCGGCAAAACCATGCTTCTGCCAGGTGCGGTAGGCGGTATCGGAGCACAGCGCTTCCAACTGCCGCGCCAGATAATGCGGCCGCACATATTGATTGTAGTGTTCCGGCACAACCGGTCGGTCGGCAATGAGATTGGGCAAGGCTGCGCTCCATACTTTGATCAGCGGCTGCGCCATGCGCATGACCGGATCGAGCCGGTAGCAGGAGATCATTGGCACACCCGCCAGTGCCAGTTCCAGCGATACCGTCCCCGACGCGATCAGCGCCGCATCCGCCTTGCCGAAGGCCTGCCATTTGCGTTCGGCATCAAGGATGATCTCCGGCTTCTCGTCCCAGCTCGCGACCGAGGTCCTGACCAGGTCGGCGACGTGCGGCACCGTCGGCAACAGCAGGCGCAAGCGGTGCCCGCGCGCCCGCAGGATCGACAGCGTTTCGCCGAACGGCCCGACCAGGCGCCGCACCTCGCCGCGACGCGAACCTGGCAGTACAAGCAACGTTTTGACGTGATCTGCGGACAGGTCACGCGGCTGCGCCTGCGCCCTGGCGGCACTGATTATGCCCGGATCGTGTGCAAGGCGATGCCCGACATAGGTGCCGGGCGGCCCGCCCAGGCGAGCGAGTTCCTTCACCTCGAACGGCAGGATGCAAAGAATGTGATCGACATATGGCTTCATCGCCGCCGCCCTGCCCGGCCGCCACGCCCACACGCTCGGGCAGACATAGTGGACGATCGGGATAGTCGGATCGGCGGCACGCACCTTCTTGGCGACGCGCAGCGAGAAATCCGGACTGTCGATGGTGATAAGGCAATCGGGCTTTTCACCGGCAATCGCGTTTGCCGTCTGGCCGATCCGCCGTATCAGGCGCGGCAGGTCGCGCAGGATGGCGCTAAGCCCCATCAGTGCGATCTCGCTGCCGTCGAACAATGGCGCCAGGCCGAGCGCCTGCAAATGGCGGCCGCCGATGCCGACAAGCCGAACTTCGCGCCCGGTCATGCGCTTGAGCGCCTGCACAAGGTCGGCGCCAAGCAGGTCGCCGGACTCCTCGCCGGCGATGATGGCTATCTTCAACGGCCGCTCATTCGCCATGCGCCGGCTCCGCAGCAGGCAGGCCAATCACGAACAGGCCGAGCGCATTGGCACGTCCGATGGTGGCGGGACCTTCGAGCACTAGCGAGCGACCGGCTTCGACGGCAATGCCGGCCAGTCCGGCGGCATGCGCCGCCTCGACTGTCAGCGGGCCGATGGAGGGCAGATCGGCACGCAGTTCCTGACCGGGCTTGGCGCATTTGACCAGAACACCGCGGCTCCCGCCGGCCAGCCTGCCGTGCCCGCGCAACTCCCTTGTCCGCTCGAGCAGCCCGTCGGTGCCTTCGACGCCTTCCAACGCAATGGCGCGGCCGCCGACCGCAACAGCCGCTTGGCCGATATCCAGCGCGCCGATGGCTTGTGCCGCCGCGTGCGCCGCCTCGATGTCGCGCCAGTCGGATTTGCGTGGCGCCGCCTTGGTCAGCAGGCCTTCGGCGGCGACCAGCTCCGGCACGATCTCGTGAGCGCCGACGACCTTGATGCCGCTGCGCTCGATCCTGCGCACGAACAGTTTCAGCACCGTATCGTCCCCCCGGGTTACACCGACGAAGAGGCTGGGTAGCCACGCGAGCAGGCCCAAATTGAGGCGCATGGCGCTCAGCCTGGGGCGGCGCGTGATATGACCCGCGGTTACGAGATGCGTGACGTGGTGCCGCTTAAGGATCGGCAGCAGCGAGCCGACGTCTTCCAGCCTCAAGGTTGCCTGCTCATAGGGCTCGAAATCGCCTATGCGATCGACCTCGCCGGCCGCCATCACGACGAAGGGCAATTTGCCTTGCCGGGCGAGCGCTCGGGCAATTTCGACCGGGAGACTGCCGCCGCCGGCGATGATGCCGACCTTGGCATCTGGCGCGAGATCAAGGCCTTTTCCGGCAGCCTCAATCTTCGTCATCTGCCCTCAGTCTTCATCATCGGTATCGTCGCCGTCGCTACCCTTGAGGGACGGCACGGCGTAGTGCCGCTTGCCGCGACCGGCGATGAAGTCGACGATCTTCATGGCAGTCGGCGACGAGGCGAATTCCGCCTTGGCAAATTCGATGTTTTCGCCGACGGTCCGGGAGCGATCGAAGATCGTCTTGTAGGCTTTGCGCAGCAAGTGGATCTCCGAACGCGGCAGGCCGGCGCGCTTCAGGCCAATGATGTTGAGGCCGCGAAGGCTGGCACGGTTGCCAACGGCGATGGCGTAAGGAATGACGTCGCCGACGATCGCCGAGCAACCGCCGAGAAAGGCGTTATCGCCGATGCGGACAAACTGATGAACCGCGGTAAGGCCGCCGATGTAGACATTGTCACCGACTTCGCAATGCCCGCCTAACGTCGCTTGATTGGCGAAGGTGGCGTTCTTGCCGACCACGCAGTCATGGGCAATATGGGCATAGGCAAGGAAATTGCCGTTGTCGCCGATCGTCGTCTCGCCGCGGCTGGAATCGGTGCCGACATGCATGGTGACACCTTCGCGGATCGTGCAGTTCTCGCCGATCACCAGCGTGGTACGGCCGCCCTTGTGCTTGGTGTTCTGCGGCGGCCCGCCCAGTATCGCCATCGGATAGACCTTGGTCGATGCACCGATGGTGGTCGCGCCAATCACCGAGACATGGCTGACCAGTTCGACGCGGTCGCCGATCACGGCGTCGGGGCCGACGTGACAGAAGGGCCCGATGCGGGCGCCTTCGCCGATTTGGGCGCCTGCCTCGATGACCGAGGATGGATGGATGACTGTCTGGATTTTCATTAGCATTCGTTTGTCAGCCGCTTGCGACCATCATCGCCGAGATCTCGGCTTCCGCCGCCTTGGCGCCATCGACGAGGGCCTCGCAAGCGAATTTGAGAAGATTGCCGCGTTTCTTGATTTTCTTCACATGAATTTTCAGCTGGTCGCCTGGAACGACCGGCTTCCGGAACTTGGCATTGTCGATGGTCAGGAAATAAACCAGCGACGGCTTTTCCGTACCAAGGCTGCGGATGCAGATGGCGCCGGCCGTCTGCGCCATCGCCTCGATGATCAGCACGCCGGGCATGACCGGCTGGTCGGGGAAATGACCTTGGAAATGCGGCTCGTTTATGGTGACGTTCTTGATGCCGACGGCGGATTCGTCGCCATCTATGTCGACAATACGGTCGATCATCAAGAACGGATAGCGGTGCGGCAGGAGCTTCATCAGCCGCATTATGTCAACCGCTTCGAGCGTCGCCGCTGCGATGTCAGCCATTTCCCCCCTCACCCTGTTTGCGCGTCCGTGCAAGTCTGCGCAAGGCCGCTATCTCGCGCATGGCTTCCGCCATCGGCTGCGCCGGATATCCTCCCCAAATCTCACCGGCAGGCACATTGCTCATAAACCCGCTTCTTGCCGCAAGCTTGGCCCCGGACCCGATGGTCAAATGATCCGCAAGGCCGACACCGCCACCCATGGTGACGTTGTCGCCTACCGTCACGGAACCGGAAATACCCGAAAGCCCGGCTATAATGCAATTGCGGCCGATGCGAACGTTGTGCGCGATCTGCACCAGATTGTCGATCTTGGTGCCCTGGCCGATGATCGTGTCGGACATGGCGCCGCGATCGACGGTCGTATTCGACCCGATCTCGACGTCGTCCTGGATGATGACACGGCCGATCTGCGGAACCCGCTCCGGACCCTTGGCGCCGGCCACGAAACCGAAGCCATCCTGGCCGATCCTGGCACCGCCATGGATGATGACGCGATTGCCAATCAACGCATATTGCACGCTGGCACCTGGACCGACATAGCCGTCACGGCCAATCTGCGAGGACGGACCGATGACCGCATGCGGGGCAATGACGGTCCCGCTGCCGATGGCAGCGCGAGGTCCGATGATCGCACCCGCTTCGATGATCGCACCGGCCTCGACATGGGCGGTCGCATCGATATGGGCGTGCGGCGAGATACCGGTTTCGCCGGTCATCGGTCCAGGCGTTGCAGCGGCCGGAAAAAGCAGACGCCCGACCATTGCGAAGGCCTGCTGCGGGCGCGGATGCACCAGCACCGCGATGCCCGCCGGCGCCTTGCCGGCAAATTCGGCAGGGCAGAGAACCGCCGCCGCCCGCAGTGACTGCATCAGGGCGAAATTGCGCCTGCCATCGACGAAGACAAGGGCGTTCTCGCCGCCTTCGTTGGCGGGCGCCAGAGCCTCGATCGATACATCGAAGAGACCGGAATCAACAAGCGTCGAGCCGGTCAGATTCGCGACTTCGCCGGCCGTATACCGGCGTGAGGGCGCGAAGAACACCGGATCGGTCATTCCAGAAGCAATATCCAGCTAGCGCATGACCCCGAAATCGGAAATCGACCCTCGGAAAGGATCATGCGCAAATCAAAATGCTACAACGTCCTTTGCGCGTCCGATAGGACGCGCTGCGCTGTAGTGTCGGATCACTGCCATCCGGATCCAAACGAGCCGGAAGCATCATTGCCCGCACATCAGAAGCGGGTCGATATGCCGAAGTTGAATTCCTGCACGTCGTCGGTCTTTTCCTTCTTGACCGGGATCGCATAGTCGATGCGGATCGGGCCGAAAGGCGATGCCCACATCAAACCGACACCGACGGAAGCGCGCCATTCCATGCCGGTTGTCGAAGAATTGACAAGGCCACTTGCGATTTTGCTGCCGTAGAGCGTTGCCGCATCGGCGAACACAGCGCCACGCAAACCGAAGCTTTCGGGGATGACCGGCAGCGGGAACTGAGCTTCCGCCGAGGCATTGAAGTAGGTGGTGCCGCCGAGATGGTCATTGCTGTTGTCCGAAGCAACCGGGCCGATGCCGCCGTATTCGAAACCGCGGATCATACGGTCGCTGCTCTGGAAATGGTCGAAGACGCGCAGATCGCCGTTGCCATAGCCTTGGACATGGCCGGCGCCGCCCGAAATGAGGCCCACCAGGTCCAATTGTTCGGACAGCGTCTGATAAATGCTGCCGCGCGCCGTGACCTTGATGAACTTGGCATCGCCGCCGACGCCAGCCACTTCGGTGCCGACATTGGCATAAATACCGTCATGCGGGTTCTTCATGTCGTCGATGGTATTGTAGATCAGGCCGAGGCTGACCGAGGACTTGAGCCATGGGCTCTCTTCAACGCCGTTTACGATCGCCTGGGAGACGTCGCAGGTGCCACCATTGATAACGGGAACGCAGCCCTCGTCGAACTCGTACTTCTCTTGCGCAATATTATAAGCCAGCTGCGTTGAGATATTGTCGGTGATCGGCAGACCGAAGCGGACGGTCGCGCCTGTCGTGTCGCTGTCGTAATGGTCGTAGTTTCGGCTCTGCTTGTAGATGTCGAAGCCGGCCGCGATCCGGCGGCCGAGGAAATAGGGTTCGGTGAAAGAGAAGCTGTAGTCGCGCGAGTTCTTGCCACCGCCCGCCGCCACCTTGATGAATTGGCCGCGACCGAGGAAGTTGCGCTCACTGACGGAACCTTCGACGGACGGACCTGACGTTTCACCGCCGCTCGAATAACCGGCGCCGACCGTGAACTCACCGGTCGATTTCTCGACCACATCTACCACCAGCACAACCTGGTCCGGCTCAGAACCCGGAACGGTGGAAATTTCGACTTTTTCAAAATAATCGAGCGCTTCCAGCCGCCTCTTCGCGCGCTGGATGAGCACCTGATTGAAAGCATCGCCTTCGCTGACATCGAACTCGCGGCGAATGACGTAGTCGCGCGTCCGATCGTTGCCGCGAATCTCGATGCGCTCGATATAGGCCTTGGTCCCCTGATCGACCGTATAGACGACCGAGATCGTGTGGTTCTCGAAGTTGCGGTCGCCGCGCGGCGTCACCTGGGCGAAGGCATAGCCGGATCCAGCGACCTTTTCGGTCAAGGCGATGATCGTGTCCTCGACGTTCTTGGCGTTGTAGACATCGCCCTTGTGGGTCTCGACCACCGATTCAAGTGACTTGGCGTCGACCTCGGGGATCGTGCTTTCGACGCTGACATCCCCGAACGTATAACGCTCGCCCTCCTGTACCGTGATGGTGACGGTGTATTTGTTGGTGGTGTCGTCGAGTTCGCCGACAGCCGAGACGACCTGGAAGTCGGCATAGCCGTGATTATAATAGAAGCGGCGCAGCAGCTCCTGGTCGGCGCGCAGCTTGTCCTCGTCATAAACGTCGTCGCGCAGCACGAACGACAGGAAGGACGAACGCTTGGTGGAGATGATGTCCGACAGCCGGCGGCTCGAATAGGCGCTGTTGCCGACGAAATTGATCGCTGCGATCTGGGTGCGGCCGCCTTCGTTGATGTTGAAGACCACGTTTACCCGGTTGTCGCCGAGATCCATGATCTGGGTGGTCACGGCGGCATCGTCGCGGCCGATACGCCGGTATGCGGCCTTGACCGCCTCGACATCGGCATCGAGCTGCTGTTGCGAGAAGGTGCCGCGCGGCTTCAATTGCACCGCGGCCTCAAGCGCGTTGTCCTTGAGCTTCTTGTTGCCCTGGAACAGCACCTGGTTGACGACCTGGTATTCGGACACCTTGATGACCAGCGTCGATCCGACCTGGTTGATCTGCACATCCGAAAACAGCCCGGTGCCAAACAGCGCCTTGACCGCATCGTCGATATCCGAACTGGAAAACGCCTTGCCGGGCTTGATCGTCACGTAATTGCGGATGGTGTCCGCGTCGACACGCTGATTGCCGGTGACTTCGACTCTGGAGACGACAGCCGCCTCGGCGGCCGATGTGGCAACGAACTGCACTGCGAGCGCGCCTGGTACAACCAGAGCGGCGGACATAGCCACCGCGGACGCGGCGCTCAGAAACTTGGATGCTGCCTTCATCGGGCTTTTGTACCTTTTCTCGAAGTCCCCACGGCGAGAAAACCGGACGTGCGGTAATTTCCCCTACCGTATTAACCGGATTTTCCCTACACGCAAGGCTTCTGGTTAATTTGTATTTACTTAACCCTGCGGCGTGGCTTTCGCGTCACGCATATCCCCACGCATGGTAAACGGCGTCTCAACATTGCTCGTGCCGAAGCCAAATTCCTTCATGATTTCAGCACCCAAACAGATCGTTCCAGAAAACAAAGCCCATGAACCCGAGCACCAATATGAGGCCGCTTCGGTAAGCCATTTCCATCATGCGTTCGGACACCGGCCGCCGGATGACAGCCTCCACGCCGTAGAACAGAAGATGCCCTCCGTCGAGGGGGGGAATCGGCAAAAGGTTGAGAATCCCTATCCCGACTGACAGGAATGCAACAAGCTGCACGAGCCATTCAAAGCCGAGCTTTGCCGCCTGACCCGACATCTTGGCGATCTTGATGGGGCCGCCCAGCTGGCACTTGTCCTCGCGACCGACAACGAAACGTTGCAGGAACTGGCCGGTACGCTGGATGACGTGTCCGGTTTCCTGGACCGCTGCCCCGACCGCCCCGGCCGGACTATAGGTGATCAGCCGCGGCTGGCCGAGTTCCTTGTTGTTGACGACGCCGATCACGGCCACCTGGACCTTGTTGCCCAGTGCGTCTTGTTGTTCCATCAAGCGCGGCGTCGCCGTGACGGTGATTTCCTTGCCGGCGCGTAGCATGACGAAGGTGATGCTGTCGCCGGCGCGGCCAGAGACCAGACGCTGGACGTCGGCGAAGGTCTCGACCTTGCTGCCGTCGACGCTGACGAATCGGTCGCCGGGCATGATGCCGGCCGCGGCGGCCGGACTGCCGACAGTGACCTCAGCCACCATCGGCTCCAGCACGGGCCGGCCATGGACGGAAAACAGCACGGCAAAGACGGCGATCGTCAGCAGGAAGTTGAACAGCGGCCCCGCCACGACGGTCGCCGCCCGCTTCCAGATCGGCTGCGTGTGGAAGGCGACCTTGCGTTCCTCGTCGCTCAGCGCCTCGATCTCCTCGGAGCTGGGCTGGCTCGACGTCGCGTTCATGTCGCCGACGAACTTGACGTAGCCCCCGAGCGGTATGGCGCAAAGCTTCCAGCGCGTGCCGCGGCTATCGTTGAAGCCGATGATCTCTGGGCCGAAACCGATCGAAAAGGCCTTTGCGCCGATACCGCACCAGCGCCCGACGAGGTAATGGCCCATTTCGTGGACAAAAACGACCACGGTCAGCACGAACAGGAAAGGCACCAGCGTGCCGAGGACAAAGCCCTCTGTGCTGAAAACCGCGTGAAAAATCTCGTTCAATTCATGCCCTCAAATTCATCCACGGCACAGATCACGCCGCGACTGTGACATCAATCCAGGCGAATCCATGACGCAGCCCCGCGCCGGCCCACCGACGATGCCGTTCAAACCGGAAACAGACCCTGTGCCGGATGGTCGGCGGTCGCGGAAATCCAGCCGATGACGTATAGGGCGAAAGCCGCCGCGACAAGCCCATCTACCCGATCCATGATGCCGCCATGGCCGGGTATCAGCGTGCCGGAATCTTTACGGCCGTGGCGTCGCTTGACCCATGATTCGAACAGGTCGCCGGCCTGCGCGACAATCGAAAGCACCAGTGCGACCACGCCAAGCACGACGAGGTTGCCCGTTCCGGCTACGGCGGCCAGAAGCAGCCCGGCCACTACGCCGCCGACCAACCCACCGAGCGCCCCGCTCCGCGTCTTGCCCGGCGAGATCGACGGCGCCAGCCTTGGACCACCGATGGAGCGGCCGACGAAATAGGCAAAGATATCGGTCGCCCAAACCACGGCGAATAGGAACAGAATGGCCAGCAGCCCTGAATGGTCGCCGTCACGCAAGAAGGCCAGCGACAAGCCGGACACGGCCGCATAGGCAAGGCCGGATGCTTCCCACGGTCCTGCCCTGCGCATGGAAGAAGCGACGGCAGTGACAGCAACCAGAGCCGCGACGAGCGGCAGCAGCAAAGACGCAGGCAGGCCGGCGACGAGGGCACCAATAAAGACCACGATCAGCGCCTCGGGCAGAAAGCCGAGACCTGCCGTAGCACCAGCACCTGCCGGGGCAACGGGGCGGCTCATCCGCGTCCACTCGTAGAAGATGACCGCCGCCATGGCAGCGCAAAGCAACCGGAAGGACAGTCCGCCGAGCCAGGTCAGGGCAAGCGTGACGATGGCAAGCACGACGGCCGAAATGACCCGGAGTTGGAGGTTGCTCATTCCTCAGCCTGAGGCGACATCTTGGGCGGCAAGTCCGCCGAAGCGGCGCTCGCGGCCGGCGAAATCGCGCAGTGCATCGGACAGGTGCTCGCGACTGAAGTCGGGCCAGTAGCAAGGCAGGAAAACGAGTTCGCTATAGGCGGCCTGCCATAACAGGAAGTTGGACAGCCGAAGCTCGCCGCTGGTGCGGATGACCAGTTCCGGGTCTGGAATGCCCTCTGTATCGAGCGAGCTGGCAAAGGAATCGGCCGTGATCGCCTCGCTCTCGATCTCACCGCGCGCCACCGCCGCTGCGAGCTTGCGCGCGGTGCGCACGATCTCGTCGCGCCCGCCGTAATTGAAGGCAATGACCAGTGTCAGCGCCTCGTTGCTGAGAGTGAGCGTTTCGGCTTCCTCGAGCAGCCCCCTTATGTCGGGCTGCAGCCCCGCCCTGTCACCGATGACCCTGATCCGCACCCCACTCTGGTGCAGCTCGGCGAGGTCACGTCGGATGAAAAGCTTAAGCAGGCCCATGAGGTCGCTGACTTCGGATTTCGGCCGTGACCAGTTTTCCGACGAAAAAGCGTAGACGGTCAGGAAGGAGATGCCGAGGCCGGGTGCGGCGCGCACTGTCTTGCGCAGCGCCTCGACGCCGGCGCGGTGACCGGCCAGCCGCGGTAAGCCGCGCGCCTTGGCCCAGCGTCCGTTTCCGTCCATGATGATCGCGACATGCGCGGGCGTTGCCATATTCTCGCTTCCGGGCCAGGCGTGGCCAGACCCTAGACCTGCATGATTTCCGCTTCCTTGTCGGAAAGCAGGTGGTCGATGGTGCTGATTGTCTCGTCGGTCAGTTTCTGAACCTGGTCGGCCCGTTTGCGATGGTCGTCCTCACTGATGTCGCCGTCCTTTTCCGCCTTTTTCAGAAAGTCCATGCCGTCCCGGCGAACGTGGCGTGCGGCGACGCGGGCATTCTCGGCATAACCGTGCGAGATCTTGACCAGCTCCTTGCGGCGCTGTTCGTTGAGCTCGGGCAGCGGAATCCTGAGATTGGTACCGTCGACGATAGGATTGAAGCCGAGATTGGCTTCACGGATGGCGCGGTCGACTGCGCTGACCATCGACTTGTCCCAGACCGAAACCGAAATCATGCGCGGTTCCGGCACCGACACTGTTGCCACCTGGTTGATCGGCATGGTGGTGCCATAGGCCTGCACCTGGACGGCATCGAGCAGGTTGCTCGACGCGCGGCCGGTGCGCAGCGAAGCCAGATCATGCTTGAACGCGGCGATCGCCCCGTCCATGCGCCGTTTGAGATCGTCGTACTCGCCACTCATCATCGTCTCCTCGACCCGTTAACCCGGGTTCACTGCTTAGGCCCTGTTCGAGCCTCATCCGCAACCGGTCCCTTTCGGGTTCATGGTCCGGTCAATCGTCTGCGACAACCGTGCAACGGCCGCCGCCCCTCAGGATATCGCCGAAGCCACCCTTCTCGTGGATCGAATAGACGATTATCGGAATGTTGTTTTCGCGCGCAAGTGCAATCGCCGCCGTATCCATGATCGAAAGCCCGCGTCTGATGACTTCGTCATGGCTGATCCGCTCGAAACGTGTCGCATCCGGGTCCTTCTTGGGATCAGCCGAATAGACACCATCGACCTGGGTGCCCTTGAACAGAGCATCGGCGCCGATCTCGGCGGCGCGAAGGGCTGCAGCCGAATCGGTGGTGAAGAACGGATTGCCGGTGCCGCCGGCGAAGATGACGACCTTGCCCTGGTTCATGTAGGCGGTCGCCTGACGCTGCGAAAAACTTTCGCAAAGCTCGGGCATGGCGATCGCCGACAGCACCACGGCGTCGACGCCGATCTTGTTGAGCGAGGTGCGCAGCGCCAGCGAATTGATAACCGTGGCAAGCATGCCCATATGGTCGCCGGTGACGCGGTCTCCGCCTTTTGACGCAACCGCGACGCCACGGAAGATGTTGCCGCCGCCTATGACGACACCGACTTCGATGCCCAATGCGCGGGCCTCGGCGATGTCGGCGGCGATGCGGTCGACCACCGATACGTCGATGCCGAAATGCTGCTCGCCCATCAACGCTTCGCCCGACGCTTTCAGCAAGACACGTCGGTAGAGGGGCTTCACCGTCATCTGGTCCTCGTCATCGTGCGTGTGACGCGTTTCGGTGCGCCCCGAAACACTGGGCGTTCCGATACACGAAGGGCGCCGCGATGTCACGCGGCGCTCGAGCCGGAAAGTTGAGATCGTGGACCGGGATAGCCGTCAGCTCACGCCGGCAAAAGTGCCTCGCATGAGCAGATCCGGCAGATAGCTTGCCGGCTTACCGCCAACCGCCTGCCCACCGGTCAGGCCGGCTTGTATTTCAGGGCCGAAGAACGAATACGGAAAGGGCGTGACCGGCCGGCTCACCGCATCGAGCCGTGCCCGAAGATCTTCGGGAATGTCGAAATCAAGCGCGCCGAGATTGTCCTTGAGCTGGTCAAGCCTGGTGGCGCCGACGATGACGGACGCAATGCCTGGCCTGTTTGCCGTCCAGTTCAGGGCGACCTGGGCCATGCTGCGGCCGAGCTGGCCGGCAACCCTCTCCAGTTCGGCGACGATTTGCCAGTTGCGATCGGTGAATTTCTGGAAACCGGGATTGGTCGAACCACGCATTGTCTCCAGCCGGCCACCATCTTTGACGATTGTATCGAAACGGTATTTTCCGCTGAGCAGGCCACTGGCCAATGGACTCCAGACCATGATTCCAGCGCCATAGCGCGTGCCGAACGGCACGAACTCGTGCTCGATGTTGCGCTCGGCCAGCGAATATTCGAGCTGAAGCGCCGAAACCGGTTCATAGCCGCGATGCTCGGCGACGGCCTGCGCCCGGCTTGCGTACCAGGCCGGCACGTCGGACAGACCGACATGCCGGATCTTTCCGGCGCGCACCAGATCGTCCAGCGTCCGCATCACCTCCTCCGGCGGCGTCAGCCTGTCCCAGGTATGGAGGATGTAGAGGTCGATGTAGTCGGTGCCGAGCCGCTTCAGCGAACCGTCTATCGCCCGCAGGATGTTCTTGCGGCCGTTGCCCCCGGCGTTCGGGTTGCCCGGTTCGGCGTTGTAGGTGAATTTGGTACTGATCACCGCCTTGTCGCGCAGCCCACGCTCGGCGATGAATTCGCCGAGCCAGGTTTCGGCCGTGCCACCGGTATAGAGATCGGCGGTATCGAAGAAATTGCCACCGGCTTCGACATAGGCATCAACCAAGGCGCGTGCGGTTTCCTTCTCCGCGCCCCAGCCCCATTCCGTGCCGAACGTCATGGTGCCGAGCGCCAGGCGGGTGACACGCAGCCCGCTGTTGCCGAGCGTGTAGTAGGACATGGTCATGATTTCTCCTGAAGTTTGAAAAGCGGGATTGAGGTCTTGCCTGGGATACGCAGTCAGGCCTTGGCCAGAGCATCGACCACCACCTGGAAGCGGCGCGGATCGAAATAGTCGTGGTAGGCGCTGATCAGACCGCTCTTGAAGTGGAAAATCGCGATATTGCTGTTGGTGTATTCAGTGCCGCCGATCAGCACCGCGCGGTTCTTGTACTTAACGACGATCGCGTCCGAATCCGCTGCCGGATAGATGGCTGTCAGCTGCGAATCGAAGGATTCGAAATTACCGAAGGGGCCTCGGAAGGCCGCCAGGATCGCGGCCTTACCATCGATGCTGTTTCCAAATCCTGCCGGCGGGTAGAAGACAAGTATCCGGCCATCTTCAGCCCAAAGGTCGCCCCATGCCTCAATGTCCTTGCTGTGCATCAGATCAAAGAATTTACGCACGGTCTCGATATTACGGGTTCGTCCGGAATCGAGGTCGGTCATTAGACGTCTCCTTGGCTGCTCGGCGATTGCCGTGTGATGTAGCCAAAGATGCGCCCTCCTTTCCCCACCGATAAGATTGCATTATCCGAATGGACTATGCGATATCATGCATGAATGGACCGCGATCTGCTTAGCCACCTACCTGTAATCGTTGCCGTCGCGCGGCGTGGCGGCTTCGCGCCGGCAGCCGCCGAGCTCGGCATGAGCCCGTCAGCGGTCAGCCATGCGGTTCGGCTGGTAGAGGAGCGAATCGGCCAGCCGTTGTTTGCCCGCACCACGCGCAGCGTCTCGCTGACCGAGGCTGGCACCGCGCTTGTCGCTGCGGCGGAGCCGGCGCTGGAAGACATTGCCGACCGGATCGAACGTATCCGCTCTGTCAAAGGCCGGGCAAGCGGACTGCTCAGGATCAACGCGCCGCGTTTGGCGCTGCCTCTGGCGCTGATGCCCATCCTGACGGCGATGGCGGAACGTTACCCTGACGTGACGGTGGAGATCGTCACCGACGAACGTCTGAGCGATATCGTCGGCGAGGGTTTTGACGCCGGCATCCGGCTGGGCGAGATGATCGCCGAGGATATGGTGACGGTGCGACTGACAGGGCCTTTCCGCAGCATCATCGTTGCCTCGCCGGCCTATGTCGCCCGGCGCGGGCGGCCATGGGCGTTGGCCGATCTCGCCGTGCACAACTGCATCGGCTATCGGCTGTTGCGATCACGTGCGCTCTATCACTGGGATCTATCCGATCAGGGCAAGGATATCAGCGTCGAGACACGCGGCAGCGTGGTCGTCAGCGATCCGCTGTCGGCAAGGGAAATGGCGCTTGCCGGCATCGGCCTCGCCTATCTGTTCGAGCCGCTTGTCAAGCCTGACATCGAGGCAGGCCGGCTGGTCGAAGTCCTTGGCGAGGCATCGATCGAGGAACCGGGACTGTTCCTCTATTTCCCGCGCCGCGCCGCGATGGCCCCGAAGCTCCGCGCCTTCATCGACACCGTGCAAGAAATCGGCCGGGCATCCTCGCGGATACCCGGCCGAAAAAAGCCTTTCAAACGAATAGTTACTTCTTGACCGCTGCCGCGACTTCCGCCGCGAAATCGGTCTCTTCCTTCTCGATACCCTCACCGAGCGCGAAGCGCAGATAGGCAGCGATTTTGGCTGGCGCGCCTATTTCGCTCTCGGCATCCTTCAGCGCCTTCTCGACGGTAATGTCGGGATTGAGCACGAAAGCCTGCTTGAGCAGCACGACCTCTTCATAGAACTTGCGCAAACGGCCTTCGACCATCTTCTCGATGATCGCTTCCGGCTTGCCGGACTGGCGCGCCTGGTCGGCGAAGATCGCCTTCTCGCGTTCCACTGCGGCCGGATCGAGCTCTTCGGTGGTCAGGGCCATCGGATTGGTGGCAGCGACATGCATGGCAACCTGACGGGCGAAGGCGTTGGCGGCATGCGCGTTGCCTGTCGTCTCGATGGCCACCAGCACGCCGAGCTTGCCAAGGCCGTCGGCGACCGCATTGTGAACGTAGGTTGCGACGGCGCCGTGCTCGACGGTGAGCTTGGCCGAGCGGCGGAACCCCAGATTCTCGCCGATGGTGCCGACAGCGTCCTTGATGGTCTCGGCGACCGACTTGCCCGAGCCCGGATAGGGAGCGGCGGCAACGGCCTCGGTCTTGCCGCCATAGGCAAGCGCGACCTTCGCGACATTGGCGACGATCTCCTGGAACGCAGCATTGCGGGCAACGAAGTCCGTCTCGGAATTGACCTCGACGATCGCTGCCTCGCGGACGCCGGAATCTACGCCGATCAGGCCTTCGGCAGCGGTACGGCCAGCCTTCTTGTCGGCCTTGGAAATGCCCTTCTTGCGCAGCCAGTCGATGGCTTCTTCCATATTGCCGTTGGTCTCGTTCAACGCCGCCTTGCAGTCCATCATGCCCGCGCCGGTCAAGTCGCGGAGTTCTTTGACCTGTGCAGCCGAAATGCTCATTGTCGCCTCTTTGTCTAAATGCACTGACGCACCATCGATTTTCGATGATGCGCCTGGTGCTGGTAGCGCTTACCGCGCCAACATATTGGAAAGATGAAGGCCGCAGCCGGCCTTCGCTACTATGCTTCCGGGGTCTGGGCTGCCGGGCTCTCGGCGGCCGGGGTCTGATCGAGCGCCGGCTCGACCGGAGCCTCGACCGATGCGCCGATATCGACACCGAGCGCGCCCTGCTGACGGGCGATGCCGTCGATAGCTGCCTTGGCGATCAAATCGCAATACAGCTGGATGGCGCGGGCCGCGTCGTCATTGCCGGGGATCGGGAAGTCGATCTTGTCCGGGTCGCAGTTGGAATCGATGATGGCAACGACCGGGATGCCGAGACGCTTGGCCTCGAGAATGGCGATCGCTTCCTTGTTGGTGTCGATCACGAACATCAAATCGGGCGTCGAACCCATATCCTTGATGCCGCCCAGCGCCTTGTCGAGCTTCTCACGCTCGCGGTCGAGGTTGAGGCGCTCTTTCTTGGTCAGGCCCTGAGCCTCGCCGGCCAGCATTTCGTCGAGCTTGCGCAGGCGCTGGATGGAATTCGAGATCGTCTTCCAGTTGGTCAGCATGCCGCCGAGCCAACGCGAGTTGACATAGTACTGGGCCGAGCGCTGCGCGGCATCGGCGACGATGTCGGAGGCCTGGCGCTTGGTGCCGACGAACAGCACGCGGCCGCCCTTGGCAACAGTGTCGGAAACCTGCTTCAGCGCCTGGTGCAGCAAAGGCACTGTCTGCGAGAGGTCGATGATGTGGATGTTGTTGCGGGCGCCGTAGATATAGGGCGCCATTTTCGGGTTCCAGCGGTGGGTCTGGTGGCCGAAGTGAATGCCAGCTTCCAATAGCTGGCGCATGCTGAAATCAGGCAGAGCCATTCTTATTTCCTTTCCGGTTAGCCTCCACGGACACAGGCATTTTTGGACTTTGTCCTCGAACGCCACCGGAGGTTTCAGCCGGATTTCTCCCGGGCAGACACCAAAGTCCGTGTGTGGAATGAGCGCGCATATAGAGGGGAAGCGCGACAAACGCAAGCGTTGTGGCGTCTTGTGGTTCAGCGTGCGGCGATCAGCGCACCGGTGTCATCGCCGCATCTTCCCCTTCGGCACCCGCACACGCCGGAAAACGGCGACGATCTCCTCGCGGCTGCATTCGATGGCGCCTAACCGCACTGCGCGGTCGCGCTCGAACCCGGTTATGTCATAATGCGGTGCCGATGTCTTCGGCGGTCCTTGGTAGGACGCGCGCTTGATGCCGAGCTGCCCGGCAAAGCGATGCAGCTCGTCGGTGTCGTCTGCCAGCAGATGACACCAGCGGTGGCCGACCCATTTCCAGATCGCCGCATCGACATAGACCGCCATGAGGCTTGCCGCACTCCTTCATCTTGCGCCGACCAACACATCGCTAACGATGATAGAAGGGATTGGCATAGAAAATGAAGCCGCCGCCGGCCTCGAGTTGCGTCATCGTCCTGGTGACGGTCTCCTGCATCCGGTCGTGCAGTTCGGCGAGTGCCTCCTCGACGGAGTCTTGATAGGCGTGCAAGCCTACCGGCTCCGGTACCCGGACATAGGCGCGGCGTGGGCCTGCCGGCTGCGGCACGAAACGGTTGATCGTATCGCGCAGCGTACCCTTGCAATAATCGTTGCGGATCCGCTTCAAATGTTCGGCGATCTCCTCCTGCGTGATGCGCGGGTTGGCTGAAGCCCACGGCCCGACACGCTGCACGCGCTGGATTGTATCCGCCAGCATTCGGACCTGCTTCTGGCTTCCGCTGCCATCCGTGTTTTCCCGCAGCCAGCGCCGCGAACGGCGCAAAAGCTCGGCATTGTCGAGCGTGCCGGCGTCGACCGAGACAAGTTCGGCAAGGCGACGGCCGAGTTCGGTCAGCAGGTCCTTTTGACGTGCGTCGTACGAAGCCCGCTCATCGGACCGCAGGCCATATGCAGCCTCATCGCGCGACAGCAACGTCGCATAGATATGATGGATGCGCTCCGGCAGCGAATCGGCGGCACGGCGTTCGATCTTCAGGCTGTGCTCGACATAGGCGCATTCCTTTGCCAGCGCTGCCTCGATATTCCCCGTGAAAGCAAGCTTCCATATCACGGGCGCGATCCAAACCTTGAAATCCGGATCCGTCAGGCGGCCGCGCTTCAGCGCCTCGAACCCCATTTCGACCGCGCCCGGCAGCAGCGGGGCAATCATGTTGGCATGCCAGCCGACACCGCCTTCGGGATGCAGGAGCACGCCGTGCCCCTTCAGCGCCCAGGCCACCGAATGTTCCTTGGCGGCCGCGCTGTTGCCCGGGATTTGCGCGATCAGATTGTTGGCCAACCAGAATTTCTGCATCAGCCGGCCAAGCCCGTTGACGACGCCGTGCGTGGCCCAGGATGCCGCCAGCGGGCTTACCCGCGAGACGACCTCCTTGTCGATCATCCAGTCGGTAAAGAATTCGGGATGGTTGGGCGTGATGAACGTCGCCTTGCCCGCGCCGCAACAAGCCTTCAGCCTTTGCCGGTCATCCTCTGGAAAATCGATGTGGCGGACATTGGCGACGCCGCGCAAACCGGCCAGACGGTTGAATGGCAACAGGTCGCGAAAGCCTGGAATGCCGTGCAGCATGACAATCCGGTTGACCAATGTCATAGCGTTGATCAGCGTCGCATTGGGCCGCGGCGCCACAAAAACGTCGATCCTGCTCAACCTGCTCCCCCGCGGCGCATACCGTCATAAGACGTTGATAGGCAATTGCGGCATGCTCAAGTCGATGCGACTTGCCCCGCAAGATTAAGCGCTACTATCCCGGATAGCGGCCGGCGGCTTGCCGTTCACTCGAGCTTATTTAGACGGGCAGGTCTTAGGCTGATCGAACAGTGACAGATTGACCAATTTGCCGGTCATCGAGAACTCGCCATAGTCCATGACGAGATCGCGCGTGATGCCGTTCTTGTGCAGCTTGAAGCTGATCCGGTATTCCGGCACCTCCTCGCCCCCTTTGTCGGCATCATCGAAATAGGCGATGTCGACCGGCCAGTATTTGTCGGTGGCGAGCTTGGCCAGCGCCGGCGCTTCCGGATCGGCATTGTCGGCATCGGCTTGCTTGCCGACGACGACGGTGGTGGTCACCACCTTGTTGGCGTCCTCAGAGCCGTCGAACAGGTTGGTTTCGTAGAAACGCTCGCCCTTTTCCGCCTTGCCGATCATTTCGACCATTTGCTGGGTCGGGAACTGGGTCGGCGCGAGTTCCAGGCTGTTCTTCTCGGGCTTGTCGATATCGACCTTGAGACCGTTGGCTTCCTTCGTTGCGGTACCCTTGACCTCCTTGTCGAGGTTCTGGTCGACAAAGGATTTGTTCACGAAGGAGAAGGTCTTGCCCTCGGCATCCTCGAAGGTGGTCATCTGCTGGTCGGTCAGCCTTGTGTTGTCGCTGGTTACGATCTGGGTCACCAAACGGAACTTTACCGTATAGCCCTCGCAAGGCGAGCCGTTGAACTCGTAGACCATGCGGCCGGTGATGCCGGTAATGCCGGAACGGTCTGAAGCCTTGTCGAGTGAAATGTCGTAAACAGCACGATGCGCCTGCAGCGCAGGCACCGCAAAAGCGGGAGCCGCCCAGGAAGCCGCTGTCAAGAGAACGGCGTTGAATGCGAGGCGCGTTGCGCGCATGGGGTGCTCCGATCATCGCGGCTAGTGGCAAGCCGCATGGAAAGATGGTCCAGCTTAAAAAAAGTCGTGGCGGAAGCGAGGCAAAAATAGCAATTTCGGCCCGGCCTGCGCGGCACCTTCAAGCAATAGGGAAATAGCATGAGCGAAACAATCGAAAAGCGGCTAAGCGATCTCGGCGTGACGCTGCCGGCCGCCGCCGCGCCCGCCGCCAATTACGTGCCCTATTGCCGGACCGGCAATCTGCTGTTCACCGCCGGGCAGTTGCCGCTCAAGGAGGGCAAGCTCCAGGCGAGCGGACTGCTTGGCCGCGATGTCGACACCGCGACCGGCAAGGAAGCCGCAAAATACTGTGCGATCAACATATTGGCCCAGGCTCAGGCGGCACTTGGCGATCTCGAGAAAATCCGTCGCTTGGTGAAGATCACCGTCTTCGTCGCCTCGGCACCGGATTTTGTCGAACAGCATCTGGTTGCCAACGGCGCCTCGGATTTTCTCGCCGCCGTGCTCGGCGATCGTGGCAAGCACGCTCGCTCCGCCGTCGGCACCGCCTCCCTGCCGCTTAATGCCGCAGTGGAAATCGAAGCGATCTTCGAAGTCGAATGACCGGGACTGCAACCATGACCGATCTTTCCTGGCTGACCGCCCGGCCCGTCGCCCATCGCGGCCTCCACGACATGAACAAGACGCGCTGGGAGAACACCCTTTCCGCCTTCGCTGCGGCGGCCGAGCGCGGCTACGCGATCGAATGCGATGTGCACCTGTCATCCGACGGCGTCCCCGTCATCATCCACGATGGCGATCTGCGGCGGCTGACCGGCGAGGACGGCTTCGTCTGGCAGCGTACGGCTGCAGAGATCACGGCGCTGAAGGTCGGCGGCACCGCCGACCATTTGCCGACGCTGCAGCAGGCGCTTGATCTGGTCGACGGCCGTGTGCCGATGGTTGTCGAACTGAAAGGTGCTGCCGGGCATGACGAAGGCCTGGTCGAAAGCGTCGGCAAGATGCTCAAGCATTACAAGGGCAAGACCGCGATCATGTCGTTCGACCATTGGCTGATCCGCGAGTTCCCGAAATATGCACCCGGCATACCCGGCGGGTTGACCGCCTACGGCAACGACAACCACCTGATCGAGGCGCATTTCGCCATGCTGGCGCATGATATTGCCTTCACCTCCTACGCTGCCGGCGACCTGCCGAACCGGTTCGTCTCCTTCGTGCGAGAGAGACTCGGTATGCCGGTGATCACCTGGACCGTGCACGACCAGCCTGCCGTCGACCTGACCTTCAAATATGCCGACCAGATGACGTTCGAAGGATTCGAGCCCGATCTGGTACGGCTTGCCTGAGCGGGCTTGTATGGGTCCGCAGCGAGCTTAAGTAAGCCTCATGGATCAAGGGGACGACTGTGAAAGACAAACGGCGAATGCGGAGCTGTCGATCCGCATCGCCGCGGGCATCGGCGCCTTTACCAGCGCTGAATGGGACAGCCTCGGCGGCACTACACGCGGCGATGCAGAATACGGCTACAACCCGCTTGTCTCATTCGCTTTTTTGAGCGCGCTGGAAGATTCCGGCTGCGCTGTTCGGCGCACAGGCTGGCAAGGCCATCACCTCAGGCTGGAAACCGCGCGAGGCATGTTGCTCGGAGCGGTCCCCTGCTATCTGAAGTCGCACAGCCAGGGCGAATATGTCTTCGACCATGGCTGGTCGGACGCGTTCGAACGCGCCGGCGGGCGCTACTATCCGAAGCTGCAATGCGCGGTGCCGTTCACACCCGTCACCGGCCCTCGCCTGCTGGTCGGCAGGGGCGAGGACATCCCCACCGTCAAGGCCGGTCTTGCGACCGGCCTGAAGGCGGTGACGGATAAGCTCGGCGTGTCTTCCGCGCATGTTACTTTCGCGCCGGAGGACGACGTCCAGGTATTGGCGGCGGCCGGCTTCCTGCATCGCACCGACCAGCAGTTTCACTTCTTCAACGAAGGCTTTTCGAGCTACGACGATTTTCTCGCAACGTTAGCCTCGCGCAAGCGCAAGGCAATGAAGAAAGAGCGGCGCGAGGCCCTCGCCGACGGCATCTCGATCGACTGGCTGACCGGCAAGGATCTGACCGAAAAGGCCTGGGACGACTTTTTCGCGTTCTACATGGATACCGGCAGCAGGAAATGGGGCCGGCCCTACCTCAACCGCGATTTCTTCTCGCTTATCGGCGAACGCATGGCCGACGACATCCTGCTGGTCATGGCCAAACGCAGCGGGCGCTACATTGCAGGTGCCATCAACTTCATCGGTTCAGACGCGCTCTACGGCCGCAATTGGGGCTGCATCGAGGACCACCCGTTCCTGCATTTCGAGGTCTGCTACCATCAGGCGATCGATTTCGCCATCTCGCGCAAGCTGAAGGTGGTTGAAGCCGGTGCGCAGGGCGAGCACAAGCTGGCGCGCGGCTACCGGCCCGTGACGATGCATTCGGCGCACTACATCGCCCATCCAGGTCTGCGCAATGCAGTGGCCGACTACCTCCAGCGCGAGCGGCGCGAAGTCGAGCGGATGAGCGAATATCTGGAAGAGCACACCCCGTTCCGCAAGGACATGGCGGAGTAGAGTAGCGAGCCCCAATCGCTCAGCCGAGCGGGCCGGCACGGCCGATGTCGACCGATCGTCTTGCCCGCCCGGAACAGCTTCGCTACACGAGACAGCGAGCCAAGAACCGGAGCGCGCGCCATGGCCGAAGCAACCTATGACAGCAGCAACATCTTCGCCAAAATCCTGCGCGGAGAAATCCCTTCGCACCGCGTCTACGAGGATGACGCGGTCATTGTCTTCATGGATGTGATGCCGCAAGGACAGGGTCACACGCTGGTGGTGCCGAAAGCGCCGTCGCGCAACCTGCTTGACGCGGATCCGGCGGTGCTTGGCCCGCTCTTCGCTCACGTCCAGAAAGTTGCGCGGGCCGTAAAGAAGGCCTTCGATGCCGATGGCGTCACGGTTATGCAGTTCAACGAACCAGCTTCGGGGCAGACTATCTTTCACCTTCACGTCCATGTCATTCCGCGCTTCGAGGGCATTCCCCTGAAACCGCACAGCGGACAGATGGAAAAGCCTGAAGTCCTGGCCGAAAACGCCGGCAAGATACGGATGGCGCTGGCAAGCTGAACCGGTGCAACCGCTCTGGCGGGCGCCGGGCGGTTAACCGGAAGGTGTCACAAAAAAAGCCCCGTTTCCGGGGCTTTTTTACTGGCTGGTTCGTCAGTTCTTACGCGGCAGTTGCGGCACAAGGCTGCGCTTGCCACCATCCTTGCCTTTCGGCTCCGGCTTCGGCGCCACCGCCTTTTTCGCGGCGGGCTTCTTCGCCACGGCCTTCTTGGCCTTCGGCACGTCGTCCGGCTCTTCCTTCTTCGGCCTCACCGGCGCCTCGTCGGCGAGCGATTCGAGCTTCAGGCCGGTCTCGCCGGTTTCCTTCTTCTCGACGGTGACACGTACCGTGCCGCCCTTCTTGAGCTTGCCGAACAGCACCTCGTCGGCCAGCGGCTTCTTGATGTGCTCCTGGATGACACGGCCAAGCGGCCGGGCGCCCATGCGCTCGTCATAGCCCTTGTCGGCCAGCCATGCGATCGCCTCCTGCGACAGGTCGAATGTCACGCCGCGCTCGGAAAGCTGCGCTTCCAGCTGCATGACGAACTTCTGCACCACCTGATGGATGACCGGCACCGGCAGCGAGCCGAACGGAATGATCGCATCGAGACGGTTACGGAACTCCGGCGTGAACAGCCGGTTGATCGCCTCGACATCGTCGCCTTCGCGCTTGGTCGAACCGAAACCGATGGCCGCGCGCTGCGCGTCGGACGCGCCCGCATTGGTGGTCATGATCAGGATGACATTGCGGAAGTCGATCTGCTTGCCGTTGTGGTCGGTCAGCTTGCCGTGATCCATGACCTGCAACAGGATGTTGAACAGGTCCGGATGCGCCTTCTCCACTTCGTCCAGCAACAGCACGCAATGCGGATGCTGGTCGACGCCGTCGGTCAGAAGGCCGCCCTGGTCGAAGCCGACATAGCCGGGAGGCGCGCCGATCAGCCGTGAAACGGTGTGGCGTTCCATATATTCCGACATGTCGAAGCGGATCAGCTCCACGCCGAGCGAGGCGGCGAGCTGCTTGGCCACTTCCGTCTTGCCGACACCGGTCGGACCCGAGAACAGGTACGAGCCGATCGGCTTTTCCGGTTCGCGCAGGCCGGCCCGCGCCAGCTTGATGGCCGAGGTCAGCGCTGTGATCGCGGTGTCCTGGCCGTAAACGACGCGCTTCAACTCGATGTCGAGGCCTTGCAGCACCTTCTCGTCGTCGGCGGAAACTGTCTTCGGCGGGATGCGCGCCATCGTGGCGATCGTCGCTTCGATCTCCTTGATGCCGATGGTCTTCTTGCGCTTGGCTTCCGGCACCAGCATCTGCGAGGCGCCGGTCTCGTCGATCACGTCGATCGCCTTGTCCGGCAGCTTGCGGTCGTTGATGTAACGCGCCGAGAGTTCGACCGAAGCCTTGATCGCCTCGCTCGTGTAGCGGACCTTGTGGAACTCCTCGAAATAGGGCTTGAGGCCCTTCATGATCTCGATGGCGTCCTCGACGGTCGGCTCGTTGACGTCGATCTTCTGGAAGCGCCGCACCAGCGCGCGGTCCTTCTCGAAGAACTGACGGAACTCCTTGTAGGTGGTCGAGCCGATGCAGCGGATCGCGCCCGAAGACAGCGCCGGCTTCAACAGGTTCGACGCATCCATGGCGCCGCCGGAGGTGGCCCCTGCCCCGATCACGGTGTGGATTTCGTCGATGAACAGCACGGCGCCGGGATAATCCTCGAGCTCCTTGACGACCTGCTTCAGCCGCTCCTCGAAATCGCCGCGATAGCGGGTGCCGGCCAGCAACGTGCCCATGTCGAGCGCGAAGATGGTGGCATTGTGCAGCACTTCGGGAACGTCGCCCTCGACGATGCGCTTGGCGAGGCCTTCGGCGATTGCCGTCTTGCCGACGCCAGGATCACCGACATAGAGCGGGTTGTTCTTGGAGCGGCGGCACAGCACCTGGATGGTCCGGTTGATCTCGCTCTCGCGACCGATCAATGGATCGATCTTGCCGGCCTTGGCCTTGTTGTTCAGGTTGACGCAATAGGCAGTCAGCGCGTCCTGCTGCTGCTTCTTCTTGCCGCCTTCCTCTTGCGGCTCGGCTCCGCTCTGGCTGCCTTGCTCGTCGTCGGCGCCGCGCGGCGTCCGCGTCTCGGAAGCGCCGGGGCGCTTGGCGATGCCATGCGAGATGTAGTTGACCGCGTCGTAGCGGGTCATCTGCTGTTCCTGCAGGAAGTAAGCGGCGTGGCTCTCGCGCTCGGCGAAGATGGCGACGAGCACGTTGGCGCCGGACACTTCCTCGCGGCCTGACGACTGCACGTGGATCACCGCGCGCTGGATGACGCGCTGGAAACCGGCAGTCGGCTTGGAATCTTCATCGTAGCCGGTGACGAGGTTGTCGAGCTCGGTGTCGATATAGGTGAGGACCGTATGCTTCAACTCGTCGAGATCGACGTTGCAGGCACGCATGACAGCGGCCGCCTCGGTGTCGTCGATCAGGGCGAGCAGCAAATGTTCAAGGGTTGCATATTCATGGTGCCGCTCATTGGCGAGCGTCAGCGCTTGGTGAAGCGCCTTTTCCAGGCCTTGGGAGAAAGCCGGCATGTTACCTCACTTCTTCTCCATCACGCATTGCAGCGGATGCTGATTCTGTCGGGCGAAATCCATGACCTGAGACACTTTGGTCTCGGCCACCTCGAATGTATAGACCCCGCACTCGCCCACCCCATGATTGTGAACATGAAGCATTATGCGTGTGGCGGCTTCGCGGTCCTTCTGGAAAAAGCGCTCCAGCACGTGGACCACGAATTCCATGGGTGTGTAGTCGTCGTTAAGAATGAGGACCCGATACAGACTGGGCTTCTTGATCTTGGTTTTTGTGCGCGTGATGACGGCCGTGCCGCGACCGGCCTCATTGCCGTTGCTGCCGTTCTGCATTCGCACCACGTAGCTCGTGGCAGTCAAACCTATAGTCACGTAGTCCTGCCTCTTTCGAATCCTCATGCATGCTCGACATGTAGGTGTTCGATGGACGATTTTAAGCCCTTCTGTTTAGCTGACAATATGGCTAGGTGGCCAAACTTGACCGATTTTTCAAATCGTGAAGACCGCAGGCCCCCGATTTCGGGCCGGCATGAAAAAACCCGGCCGCGCGTTCGCGACCGGGTCTGTCTTTGCAAGCCCAAGGCCGGCTCGGAATGTTCGTCGAATTTACTTCGCCTTGGCGACGATCGATTCGAACGGCTTGTAAGCTTCCTTGGCGAGTTCGGCATAGAGATCGCCAAGCTTGGTGGCCTCGGTGACGAAGCTCTCATAGGACTGCTTGGCATAGTCGGACTGGATATCGATCGCCTTGTCCAGCGACTTGGCGGAAAAGAGCTTCTCGACAGCGGCGCTACCGGCTTCGAAGCTTTTCTTGGTGTACTCACCCGCCTCGGCGGCGATAGCCTGCGCCCCCTTGGACAGCGAGGCGAAGCTCTTCAATCCGGTATCCGCAAATTCCCTGCCGTATTTGCTGAAATCTTCATAGGTCTGGGTCATTTCACGCATTCCCTTGAACGGTTGCCTTGGACGATAGACGCGGCTTGTCCGGGCCGCGTTGTGCAATGCGTGTAAATATATTGTGCAGTGCACAAAAGTCAAGATTCCCGCGGCAATGCGGATCGTGAGCTGCCGGCATTCGCTAAGATTCGAATAAAGAGAAGCTCAATCCCACAGAAAATGGTGAACGCGGCGGTTACCATAAACGGATTGGTAACGCTGCCTGCGTTAGCGTGGCCGGAGGTGAGGCAGGACCCTTTGCCGCCTCCAAGGCAACGGAAATTCAAAGGAACTATCAGTGCGTAAGGCGTTGTCGGGCTTCGTTTCCAAATCCGTGTCCCCCTTCAAAACGATCATGATCCTCGCCATGGCGATGAGCTTCGTCGTCGCGGACGCGGCTTCATCCATGGCGGCCAAGTCGGCGGCCATCGTCATCGATGCCAAGACCGGCAAGGTGCTTTATTCGTCGGATGCCGATGGCCGGCGCTATCCGGCCTCGCTTACCAAGATGATGACGCTCTATCTGACGTTCGAGGCGTTGGCGAAGGGCAGGATCAGCAAGAATTCCCCGGTCGTGTTCTCGGCCAATGCCGCTGCCGAGCCGCCGACGAAGCTCGGCGTCAAGCGGGGCGGCTCGGTCACGGTCGAGACCGCGATCCTGTCGATGGTGACCAAATCGGCAAACGATTCCGCAACGGCGCTTGGCGAGACGCTCGGCGGCAACGAAGCCAATTTCGCCCGCATGATGACCGCCAAGGCGCGGGCGCTGGGCATGAGGGGAACCGTTTTCCGCAACGCCAACGGCTTGCCTGATCCCGGCCAGTTCACGACCGCGCGCGACATGGCGATCCTCGGCATCGCCCTGAGAGAGCATTTCCCGCAATACTACGGCTATTTCTCGCAGCGCTCTTTTCTTTACGGGCGGCAGCGCATCAACGGCCACAATCGTCTGCTCGGACGCATCAAGGGCGTCGACGGCATCAAGACCGGTTACACCCGCGCCTCCGGTTACAATCTGGTCTCCTCGGTCTCGGATGGCGATCGGCGCATCGTAGCGGTGGTCATGGGCGGCAGGTCCGGAGGCAGCCGCGACAGCCAGATGGCCGGGTTGATCAATGCCTACATGCCGCAGGCGTCGTCGCGCGGCGGCGGCGTGCTGATTGCCAAGGCCGGCGGCGGCAATCCGATTTCAGCCTTGGCCAAGGTGCTTCTACCGAAGCATGACGCGCCGACACCGGACAGTAAGCCGGACGACGATGCCGTTGCCTCTCTTGTCGAGGAAAATGCGCCCGTCGTTGAAGAGACCGCTCCGGTCGTTCAGGCCAAGAGGGTCAAGACGACGGCTGTGTCGACGGTGGACGACGTGGCGACAGCCCGGGTCGCCGCAGCCTATGCCGAACCGGCGGCAGAGGTCGATCCGGTCAGCACGGCGTCGGTGCCATCCGGCTGGGCAATACAGGTCGCCTCTTCGCCAAAACAGGCCGAAGCGAAGGCTTTCCTCGACAAAGCGACGAAGCAGGCGCCCTCCGTTCTGACCGATGCCTCCGGTTTCACCGTCGCCTTCGACAAGGACGGTGTCACCTACTACCGCGCCCGGTTCGGTGGTTTCGGTTCGAAGACGGCTGCCTGGAAAGCCTGCAACGCTTTGAAAAAGAAGAAGATCGAGTGCTACGCCGTCCAGCAGTAAGCGGCGCGCGAAACGATATCTGTCCCGAAGTTCTTGCGTCGAAGGAGACTAGTTGTGATTGGAGAGCAAGACGTCCTTGGCTTCATTGATCCGCGCCGCCAGGAAAGACGTGCCACCGATATCGGGGTGCAGGCGCTGCATCAGGCGGCGGTGCGCCTTGCGGACATCCGCCGCGGCAGCCCCCGCTTCAAGACCAAGGATCTTGTAGGCCTCCTCCTTAGTCATGGCGCCAGAACCTGGCGCAACACCCAGCCCTTCGCCACCATTCGCATCAGCGTCTTTGCGCCAGATGGGAAATCTGCCGTCAAGATACGTCTCTAGCAATTGGCGGCTCTCCGGATCGCCGGAGAGTTCGCGATAGAGTTGCTGCAATTCGGCAAGCCCCATCGAGCCAAGCATCTTGCCTTCATGGCGCCCGGCCAGCACAAGGCCTTCGAGGCCGCCGGTATCGTGATCGAGTTCCATCTCAAGCGCCGCCGTACGAACTGTCGAACGCTTGCCTGCCGCCAGTTTGGCTGCCGGCCGATTCATGCGCATGGAGCCGTACCAGGCGAGCGCAGCCGACAGGATCAAGCCCCCGATGCCCTCGCGCCCGACCAGCAGCACGGCGACGCCGACCAGCCCGAGCAGCACAGGTCCAAGCGTCCTCATGCCGCCTGCAAGCTTCGCCGGATCGGCGCGCAGGAAGATGGTGAGCATGCCGAGAAACACCAGAAGCAATGCTACGAAAGCGATAATCGCGCCCATCAGTTTCCGCCGCCCCGCATATGCTCGATCATCAGTCGGTCCTCCGGCCTGCCCCGGGCCTCCAGTGCCTTCAGCCCGCCGGTGGCAAACACGGCGACGGACGAAAGCAGGCCGGCCAACGTCGCGGCAGCCCGCCGATCGAACCTGAACCAGGCCCCTTTCGACAGCCGCGCAATTTCCTTGAACGCCTTTTCCGCAGCGGCATCATGGCCCTCCTGAAAGACGAAGACAGGAACGCCGTGCAGACCGAGGCTGCCGGCCTTTTCGGCCAGATCATCTATGTTTTCTTCCATCGCGTCGCCGATATAGACCAGCGCGTTGACCTTGGCCGCCGCCGTCTGTTTCAGCGCGTGGGCGAGCACCTTGCCGATCTGGGTACGGCCGCTGCGGCAGTTGATGCGCGTCATCAGCTGTTTCACAGCTGCGGTATCGGTGACGAATGCGGATGAGCGGCACTCGCCAAGGCCGCGAAAATAGACAAGTTGAACCTTGAGCGCCCCGGCCTTGCCGACGGCGTCGAACATCTCGGCCTGCAGCGCACAGGCGAGATCCCAGGTCGGCTGGCGGCTCATTGTCGCGTCGAGGGACAGGATCAGCCTGCCTGAACCGGTGGCGGATGCAGCGAGCGTCCTTGCCTGACGGAGAAACGCGTCGATCTCGCCGGTGCTCGATTGAGACTCGACCGGCGCAGGATTGGCCCTTGCAGGCACGGGCTGCTTCTTGTCGCTCATGACATTCAAGATGTGGCGTTGTCCCCGGGCTTGCAAGCCCAGATGAGGCGACCTGGAGGACCTGTGATGATGGCACCCTGCGGACAGCGCTTCGGCTGGTGGTCTTGGCGTTGCGTTTCTCGGCGTCAGAGCAGGCCGAGATCGGCAAGCTCACGCCTGAGCTTCGGCGGCATCTCGATCAGCCCGGCTTTGCCCTTGCCGAGATCGGCCGGCGCGTCCGCCGGCTTCAGGTAGCGCCACCCCTGGAATGCACGGCGCGGTTGCCAGTCAGTGCGCACGACCTCGGGATCGAGGATCAGATGGCAACGGCCGATGCCCTCGTCATCGGTGAAGGGCCGGATTTCGGTGATCAGCTGGCGGCATTGGACATTGCCCTTGATCACCCAGTAGAGCGAGCCGCCGTCGGTAATCTCGGCGCCACGCGTCGGCACCATGCGGGTGGTGTGGTAGTGCTCGGCCGGTTCGCCGGCGCGGCGCCGCTCGTCGAGACGGAAGGCAATCCACTCTTCCAGATCCTCGACGCTGTCACAGCCGACGCAAAGCTTTATGAGATTGAGAGACATCGTTTAAGGTTTAGTCCAGCACGCGAACGCGTCAACGGCCTGATCGACTTCTCCACAGTGGTGGCCCATGCCGCCAGATTGGCGCTCAGCACTCCACGACATTGACGGCCAATCCGCCAAGGCTGGTTTCTTTGTACTTTTCGTTCATGTCGAGGCCGGTCTGGCGCATCGTCTCGATCGCGGCATCGAGCGGCACGAAATGAACGCCGTCGCCCTTGATGGCCAGCGAAGCGGCGGTCACCGCCTTGACGGCACCAAGCGCGTTGCGCTCGATACACGGCACCTGCACCAGGCCGCCGACCGGATCGCAGGTCATGCCGAGATGATGTTCCAGCGCGATCTCGGCAGCATTCTCGACCTGCTCGGGCGTGCCGCCCATGACGGCGCACAATCCCGCCGCAGCCATTGCCGAAGCCGAACCGACCTCGCCTTGGCAGCCGACTTCCGCCCCCGAGATCGAAGCATTGGTTTTGATGATGCCGCCGACGGCCGCCGCCGTCAGCAGGAAATCGCGAATGCTGGGCTGGTCGGCTTCGGGATGGAAATGCAACCAGTAGCGCAGCACTGCGGGCAGAGTGCCGGCCGCCCCATTGGTTGGCGCGGTGACGACACGGCCGCCGGCAGCGTTCTCCTCATTGACCGCCATCGCATAGATCGACAGCCAGTCGTTGGCGAGCAGCGGGTTAGGCCGGTTCTGCTGCCATTGCTCCTGCAGCTTGTCGTGCAGCATCCGGGCACGGCGGCGCACCTTGAGTCCGCCCGGCATGATGCCGTCTTGCGACAGGCCGCGCTCGATGCAGCCCTTCATGGCGCTCCAGATGCCGTCGAGGCCGGCGTCGAGCTCCCCGCGCGACATCTGTGTCTCCTCGTTGACGCGCTTCATCTCGGCAATGGAAAGCCCGCTTTTCGCTGCCATGGACAGCATTTCGACGGCGTTCTTGAACGGATACGGAACCTTCTTGCCTTCGGTTGTCGCCGAGCCCCTTGCTTTCATCCGCTGCAGTTCTTCCTCGGACACTACGAAGCCGCCGCCGATCGAATAATAGACGCGCCTCAGCAGCAACCGGTCGCCGGCATCATGGGCAGAGAAGGCCATGCCGTTGGCGTGACCCGGCAGCGGCGTCTTGCGATCCAGCACAAGATCCGTTGCCGGGTCGAAACGGTAGGACGGATGGCCGGGCGGCGAAATCCGTTTCTCGGCGGCGATGCCAGCGACGATGCCGTCTGCTAGGTCGGGATCCACCGTCTGCGGCGTCTGGCCCGCGAGGCCGAGCACCACGGCTCGGTCGGAGCCATGGCCGATGCCGGTGTAGGCGAGCGAGCCATGCAGGCTGGCAGCGATCCGGTCGACCTTGGCGCCGGCCGGGCGCGGCCAGTCGTCTCCCGCAATCTCGTCGAGAAACCGCCGCGCGGCCGTCATCGGCCCCATCGTGTGCGAACTCGATGGGCCGATGCCGATCTTGAACAAGTCGAAAACCGAAAGGAACACGTGGGCGTTTTCTCCTGGGACCCTGTTGAGGTCTACATAGAGGAATTCCCATGATGTTTTCCGCTGTTTTGAAGATTGCGGCGCTGCGCCTGCCGACCTTGTTTGCTCCGGCAGCGACATTCCAACTTCGGCCATCGAAGCATTACTGCCGCCTGTGGTAAAAGCAACGCATGAGCGATTCCTTTCACCTATCGACGGCCGACCTTGCGGCGCTGGGGTTCTTCCTTGCCGCGTGGGTGCTGCATACGCTCGCCGCCGACGGAATGCTGGTCAGCCGCATGTCGCTGACGAGGGCGATGAACGCGCAGCGCGAGGCCTGGATGCGGACCATGGCTGAGCGCGAGATCCGCATCGTCGACACCGCCATCATGAGCGGCCTGCAGCAGGGAACCGCCTTCTTTGCCTCGAGTTCGCTGATTGCGATCGGCGGCTGTTTTGCCCTGCTCGGCGCCTCCGATCAGGTTCTGACCGTGTTGACCGACCTGCCGTTTGGCGCCACGTCTTCACGCGCGGCCTTCCAGACGAAGGTATTCGGGCTGGTGCTGATCCTGGCTTTTTCCTTCTTCAAGTTCGGCTGGGCTTACCGGCTGTTCAACTATTGCTCGATCCTGATCGGCGCCGTGCCGATTCCACATGGCGAGGCGTCGCGCAATCCGGTCACCGAAACGGCGGTGTGGCGTGCCGCGCGCATGAACATGTTGGCCGGAAAGCATTTCAATTCGGGCCTGCGCGGCGTGTTCTTCTCGATTGGCTATCTTGGCTGGTTCGTCGATCCCGCGGTATTCGTCCTGTCGACGCTGCTGCTCCTGGCGGTGCTGGTGCGTCGCCAGTTTTTCTCGGCGGCGCGGCAGGCGGTGCTCGGTCAGCCGCCCGGCCCAACATCCGGCGCCGGAAAAGGCCGGTCTATCCGGCCTGACAGCCAGTAGGCAATCAGCCCGATCCATTCACGGGTCGCGATGGTTGTGGTCTGCAGTGCTTCGTTGGCATCCGTGCGGAACAGGCCGATGCCTTCCCTGCCGGAGGTGCGGTAGTCGACCGGCCACGGAACCGTCGCAAAACCGGCTTTGTCGAACAGCGCCTTGGCGCGTGGCATGTGGAAGGCCGAGGTCACCAGCAGCCAGGTCTCGCCCGGTTTTGGCGTGATCAGTTGCTTGGTGAAGACCGCATTCTCGTAGGTGTTGCGTGATTTGCCCTCAAGGACCAGCCGATCGGCCGTCACGCCGAGCGCAGTGAACAGGCGTGGAGCTGTCGCCGCATCGCCCTCGTCTTCGCGGACCATTGCAATGGGGCCACCTGAAATGACGACCCTCGCTGTCGGAAAACGCCGTGCCAGCACGGCTGCCTCGACCAATCGGTCGCCACTGGCGTTGAGTTCATAGCCACCGCGGACGAAGTTGATGGCGCTCTCCATACCGCCGCCGAGCACAACGATTCCGTCAACTCGTTCCGGCAGCGGTGGCTTGGGGAAACGCTCCTCGAGCGGATTAAGCATCACTGCGCCGAGCGAGGTCCACGCCGAGAGTGCAAGGACAAGGAATGCCAGCACGCTGCCGGTGGCAAACAGCCTCTTGCGCCCGACCAATGCCGCAAGCAATCCAGCCAGCAGCAGGATGATCGCGAGATTAAGCGGCTGGACGAAGAGCCAGAGAATCTTGGAGGCATAGAAGAACATCCCTCACCCCCTCAGATGAGAAACGATCCTACCACCATTTTTCCGGCTGAAATGTGCCGGCCGCCTGTTCGATGACGTGGGCGGTCTGGAACAGCGTTTCCTCGTCGAAAGGCCGGCCGATCAGCTGCAGGCCGAGCGGCAGCCCCTTGGCGTCGAGCCCGGCTGGAACCGCTATACCGGGCAAGCCGGCCATGTTCACCGTCACCGTAAAAATGTCATTGAGATACATCTTGACCGGGTCGGCGGCCATGTCCTCGTCGGCGATGCCGAAGGCAGCGGAAGGTGTTGCCGGCGTCAGGATGACGTCGACGCCTGCTGCAAACACATTTTCGAAGTCACGCTTGATCAGGGTTCGAACCTTCTGCGCCTGCAGATAGTAGGCATCGTAATAGCCGGCGGAAAGCACATAGGTGCCTATCATGATGCGGCGCTTGACCTCCCGCCCGAAGCCGGCGGCGCGGGTCTTTTCATACATGTCGACAATGTCCTTGCCGGGCACGCGCAAGCCATAGCGGACGCCGTCGTAACGGGCGAGGTTGGACGAGGCTTCGGCCGGCGCCACGATGTAATAGGCAGGCAGCGCGTATTTTGTGTGCGGTAGCGAGATATCGACGATCTCGGCGCCGGCATCCCGCAGCCAGGCAATGCCTTTCTGCCACAGCGCCTCGATCTCCGCGGGCATGTCGTCGACACGATATTCCTTTGGGATGCCGACCTTCATGCCTTTGATCGGGCGGCCGATCGCCGCCTCGTAGTCCGGCACCGGCAGGTCGACGGACGTCGTGTCCTTCGGGTCGACCGAAGCCATCGACTTCAACAGGATCGCGGCATCGCGGACGTCGCGCGCGATCGGCCCGGCCTGGTCGAGCGAAGAGGCGAAAGCTACGATTCCCCAACGCGAGCAGCGGCCATAGGTCGGCTTGATGCCGACTGTGCCAGTGAAGGCGGCGGGCTGGCGGATCGAGCCGCCGGTGTCGGTCGCGGTAGCGCCGGCGCACAGGAAGGCCGAGACGGCTGACGCCGAGCCCCCGGACGAACCGCCCGGCACCAGTTGGGCATTGTCCAACGTGCGCGCGGTCCTGGTGCCACCGGCCGAAACGAAACCGCCCTCGCCCTGATGTGTCGTCGGCATTACCACCGTGTCGAAGCGCGAACGCCGCCACGGATTGATGACCGGCCCGTAATGCGAGGTCTCGTTGGACGAGCCCATGGCGAACTCGTCCATGTTGAGCTTGCCGAGCATGACGGCACCATCCGCCCACAGATTGGCGGTGACCGTCGATTCGTAGCGCGGTTTGAAGCCGTCCAGCACATGGCTGCAGGCCTGGGTGTGGACGCCTTCGGTGCCGAACAAATCTTTGATGCCGAGCGGGATACCCTCGAGCGACCCGCCCTCGCCCTTGGCCAGTTTCGCGTCGGAGGTCTTGGCCATGTCGCGCGCCTTGTCGTCGGTGACCACGACGTAGGCATTGAGCGCCGGATTGGCTCGCTCGACCGCCGATAGATAAGCCTCGGTGATTTCGGTGGCTGTGATCTCCCTGGAGCGCAATTTGGCGCGGGCCTGCGAAATCGTCAGCTGGGTAAGGTCGCTCATCAGGCAAGGCTCTTTTCGTAAAACACCGACCACTCGGAATCGGGATAATCCAGTACCGGGCCGCAGCGCGAAAAACCGGCGCGTTCGTAGACGGTCCAGGCGGCGGGATGACGGTCGCCCGTCTCCAGCACCAGACGCTTAAGCCCTTCTTGGCGCGCCAGCGCCTCGATACGCTCGACAATCTTCGCGCCGATCTTGTGGCCGCGATGCGACGGTCGCGTATACATGCGCTTGACCTCGCCTACGACAGCATCGTGGCGCTTCAGTGCGCCGCACCCGATGGCAAGGCCGTTGTCGCGGGCGATGAAGACGGTCGTGTTGCGGTCCGCCATCTGCTCGACCGTCAAGTGGTAGCAATGCTCTGGCGGCGTCAGCTCCAGCAATGTGGCGTTGAGCTCCTCGATCAGCCCACGCACATCGTCCTGCAGCGGCGTCTCAGCCGCGATGTCGATTGCCATCGGTCTGCTACTCCACGACCTTCGGCACAAGGAAGAAATTTTCTTCGGTCGCCGGTGCATTGGCGACGATGTCGGCTGCCTTGCCGCCGTCGGTGACGACGTCCTGGCGCTTTTTCATCGCCATCGGCGTGACCGAGGTCATCGGCTCGACGCCGGAAACATCGACCTCGTTCAACTGCTCGACAAAGCCCAAAATGGCGTTCAATTCGCCGGTCATGCGCTCTGCATCCTCCTCGCTCACCGCAATACGGGCAAGATGCGCGACGCGCTTCACAGTTTTTATATCAACGGACATGTTTGTGCCTCGGGAAAACCAGCGCTATAGCGGCGCGGCGCGTGCCACGCAACATGCATCGTGCCTTCAACTGCCCTATGGCATCGCCACGCCGTCGCAGAGGAAATAACTGCCGCCGTTGCCGCTCTGCTCGCCTTCGTCGGCGGCAGGCCGAACCGATACCAGGTCGATCTGCTTCGGGCTCATCTGTGTCAGTGAGAGAACATCGGGAAAGACGTAGCCCGGCTCCTGGCATATAGCGGTCACCGCCCAGCTCGGTGAGCGTGTCGCTTTGGTGATCTGCAGGAATTCACAATTATATTCGATGCTTTCCAGGCCATTTGCCGACAGCACGATATTGCCGCCCTCGATCACCGTCTGCAGCGTATCCTTTTTGGCCTGCGCGCAGAGGTCCTCCGATTGCAGATAGACGCCCTCGATGAAATTTTCCGCGGCCAGCGTCGGCGACGCGGCAACCAGCATTGAAATGCAAAGAGAATTTCTCAAGCGCATCGTATCGTTCCGGACCGGCTTTCTTTACAGCGTAATCGTCTCGCCGATCTTCGGCAACGCAACTTTCACACCCGATCCATCCAGCCCGGCCACGAATTTGTCGGCGGTCTGATCGATCATCGGAAATGTGCCGAAGTGAGCGGGAACGACCGTCTCGAACTTGAAGAAACGCTGGCAGGCAAGGGCTGCTACCGCGCCACCCATGGTGAAGCGGTCGCCGATCGGCACGATGCCGATCTTCGGTTCGTGCAACTCGTTGATCAGCGCCATGTCGGAAAAAATGTCGGTGTCGCCCATATGATAAAGCGTCTTGTCCTCGGGAAAGTGCAGGACGAGCCCGCCCGGATTGCCGAGATAGGTATTCTGGCCACCCTCGCCCGGAAAGGACGATGAATGCAGAGCCTGAACGAAGGTGGTGGTGAAGCCGCCGCAATCGACGGTGCCGCCGATATTGCCGGGATTGATCTGCTTGTCACCGACACCCTTGCCGACCAGGTACATGCAAATCTCGAAATTGGCGACCAGCATCGCGCCGCTCTTCTTGAGCACTTCGACGGCGCCGCTGATGTGGTCACTGTGGCCATGGGTGAGCAACACGTGCGTGATCCCTTCGGCCGGCCCTTCCCAGCCGCCCGCCCATGACGGATTGCCGACCAGATAGGGGTCGATGAGGATTTTCGCGCCTTCGATTTCGATTCTGAATGCCGAATGTCCGTACCAGGTCAGTTTCATCAATGCTTTCCTCGATTTTTGCTTCGGTAGAGGATAGAACGCCGACGGCGAAATTAAAGTGCCGCGCACGCTTTGCGCGTATAGGACGTGCGGCGTCGCGGTCAAAGGAAAAGCCGTTGGGCATCATCACCATCGAGGAGTTGCCGGCCCGGCTGGGCGGCGGCAAGACCCTGGCCGGTCTCGACCTTGGCGACAAAACGATCGGCGTGGCGGTTTCGGACCGCGGCTTGTCGTTCGCGCACCCGCGCCCCGTCATCATGCGCAGGAAATTCTCGCTCGATGCCGCAGTGCTGCTCGCCCTGTTGCAGAAGGAGAATGCCGGCGCCGTGGCAATCGGCCTCCCCATCAACATGGACGGCTCGGAAGGCCCGCGCGCCCAAAAATCCCGCGCTTTCGTCCGCAACATGGCTGGATTGACCGATCTGCCGTTCGTCTTTTGGGACGAAAGGCTGTCGACGGTGGCGGCCGAGCGAACACTGATCGAGATGGATTTTTCCCGCAAGAAACGCGCCGGCAAGATCGATTCAGCGGCGGCCGCTTTCATCCTCCAGGGCGTTCTCGACCGGCTTCAGGCGCTCGGCGTCGATGCCTGGTCGAAATAGCGGTTGCGCATCGCCGTGATCCAGCCACCAATCGTCTTGCGGCGGCGAAATGCCCAGAACACCACCAGCAGCACGCCGTCGAATACGCAAGCTTTCGCCACCATGCCCGGAATGAGCGCCGGATCGACGCCCAGCATCTGTCCATAGAGCTGGAAGACGAGATCGTGTAATTGGCGGCTCAGCATGACATAGCCGAAATTGATGTCGTTGAGCGACAGAAAGAACCAGCCCCAAAACAAGAGGAGCGGAGCCGCCCACAGCGCGAACAAGGTGCGCATCAGCGGTCATCCCTCGAATCCAGCCGGCCGGAAATGCGGGCAAGCGAGGAATTATGCGCCGCTGCCTTGGCCATGACATGCGCGGCCGCTCGGATTTCGCCGGTCCCTGGAGCTGCCGCGGCAACGGTCGACCGCCGCTCCGCGAGCACCGCGACATAGGACGCCAGAAGTGCTGCCAATTGCACCGCGACAATCATGAACAGCCCATTGATGCCTTGCGCGGCGCCGCCGATGACGATCAGCGACAGCACGCCTAAGGCGGAAATGAAGGCGATTCGCATGACGCTGTCGGCGGAATCCGGGTTGGTCGTGTCGCTGGTCAGTGCTTCAACAAAGGCCCAGCAGAACAGCGCCGCGACGACAAGCAGTGCCACGGCGAGCGGCGCCACGACGACGGCGTTTTCGAGATCGGCAAATCGAGTGTTCTGGACGGGAACGCCCAGTACGCCAAGGGCCGTCGCCACGCCTCGATTCCCGTCGATGCAAATGAACGCCAGCAGGGCGAAAACGGCCGCCCAATGCAATGCCAGAAAAGAGCTCAGAATATGCCGCATGACGCTCCTGCTTCGCAGGGCAAAGCCGCTCAAGCTGAACAATCCTTGCCTTAACCATAACACTGGGCTTTGCCACCGGCCGCCGCAATAGAAACCATTCGTTAAGGTTAACGGCCATCCACAGGGTCGCGAGAGCGGCAGCGAATTGGGCGACGGCCCTTAGTTGATCGGCGGGTAGAGCGTATCGATGATCATGCGCGCATCATGGCGGGAATCGATCATGCCATAGGTATTGCGCCACTGGCCGGCGAGGCGCGTTTCGACGAAGGCGTCGGCGATCCGCCCTGCCCCCAACCTGCGAAGCTCTGCCGCCGCCGCCGACAATGCCAATTGCTCGGTCAAGAGCCGCGCCGAGCCCTCGTCGGTTGCAGCGACCTGCATTGCCGCTTTGAGCACGCCGACGGTGCCGCGTCCGCCGGCGCCGAGATCGCGGTCGATGCCGGCCAGCACGTCATCGAACAGGCCGGGTGCACGCCCCAGCACACGTAGCACGTCGAGCGCCATGACGTTGCCGGATCCCTCCCATATCGCGTTGACCGGAGCTTCGCGATAGTAGCGGGCGAGCGGCCCCTCCTCGACATAGCCATTGCCGCCGAGGCACTCCATCGCTTCATAGAGCAGCGGCGGCGCAATCTTGCAGACCCAGTATTTGACGACCGGCGTCATGGCGCGCGCGAAGGCCGCCTCGCCGCGGTCGCCGGCCGCCTCGTCGAAGGAGCGCGCCAGCCGGAACGACAGCGCAGTAGCGGCGGCAACGTCGAGCGCCATATCGGCCAGCACCCGCTGCATCAGCGGCTGCTCGACCAGATTGGTTCCGAACACCTTGCGGTGGCGCGTGTGGTGGACGGCCTCGGCCAGTCCGGCCCGCATGATCGCCGATGAGGCGACGGCACAGTCGAGCCGCGTCAGGGTCACCATGTCCATGATCGTCTTCACGCCCGCGCCGGGCTCGCCGACCATCTCGCCGATGGCATTGACGAATTCCACCTCCGACGAGGCATTGGATCGGTTGCCGAGCTTGTCCTTCAGCCGTTGAAAACGGAAGCCGTTGCCGGATCCGTCGCCGAGCAGGCGGGGAACGAGAAAGCACGACAGTCCCTCCGGCACCTGTCCGAGCACCAGGAAGGCATCCGACATCGGCGCCGACATGAACCATTTGTGGCCGGTCAGGCGATAAAACCCGCTGCCGGCGCGCTCGGCCCTGGTGACGTTGGCACGGACATCGGTGCCGCCTTGCTTCTCGGTCATGCCCATGCCGAGCGTCAGCCCGGCTTTTTCGACCGGAGGCTTCTGGCTTTGATCGTATTTGCGCGTCGTCACCCGAGGCGCCCATTCGCGAAACAGCTTCGGGCTGGCCATCAGCGCTGCCAGCGAAGCGCTGGTCATGGTGATCGGGCAGAGATGTCCGGTCTCGAGCTCAGCCGTGAGGTAAAAGCGTGCAGCGCGCACCTGGTGGCGCCGGCCGATCTCGGCGTCGCCATTCTCCCAGACCGACGAATGCAGCCCGTTGGCGACCGAGCGGCGCATGAGCGCGTGATAGGCGGGATGGAACTCGACCTGGTCGATGCGCCGGCCCTGGCGGTCGTGGGTCCTGAGCTTCGGCGTCTCGACATTGGCAAGACGGGCCAGTTCCTGCGCCTCATGGGTCAGAACGAAACGGCCAAGCCCGTCGAGGTCCTTGCGCACCGGATCGGAAAAGCGCTCGGCTAGCTGGATCAGCAACGGATCGCCCCGCCAGGCGTTGCCGCCGGCCAGCGGCGGCGGCTGGTTGGTCACGTCGTCGGTCACGCTTCGTCCTTATCACCTGAAGTCTGCGAATCCAAAGTCATCGCGGTTTATAGCCTATGGCCGGCGGCGCGCGACGAAAATACCGGGGAGAACCAATCCAATCCCAAGCCGGTGCTTGCAGCCGCGGAGCCTCCCCCCTATAGCAGCGACTTGAGATGACCGACGCATCGTCCCTGCCGCTTTATCCCCACCGCCATCTTCTGGGCATCCGCGATCTTTCCCCTGCCGACATCGAGCTTCTGCTCGACCGGGCGGACAGGGCCGTTGCCATCTCGCGGCAGTCGGACAAGAAGACATCGACGCTGCGCGGCCGCACCCAGATCAATCTCTTCTACGAAGCCTCGACCCGTACGCAATCGTCATTCGAGCTGGCCGGCAAACGGCTCGGCGCCGACGTCATGAACATGTCCGTAGCGAGTTCGTCGGTGAAAAAGGGCGAGACGCTGATCGATACGGCGATGACGCTGAATGCCATGCGTCCCGACATATTGATCATCCGCCATCAATCGGCCGGCGCGGCAGCACTTCTTGCCCAAAAAGTTGGCTGTTCGGTGGTCAATGCCGGCGACGGCGCCCATGAGCACCCTACCCAGGCGCTGCTCGACGCACTGACCATCCGCCGCGTCAAGGGTCCGCTGTCGAAGCTGATCGTGGCGATCTGCGGCGACATCCTGCATTCGCGCGTGGCCCGCTCCAACATCATCCTGCTCAACGCGCTTGGTGCCCAGGTCAGGGTCGTCGCCCCTTCGACGCTTTTGCCCGCCGGCATCGAGAGGATGGGCGTCATCGTCACACGTTCCATGGCCGAGGGTCTGAAGGACGCCGACGTGGTAATGATGCTGCGCCTGCAGCGCGAACGCATGGAAGGCGCTTTCGTACCGTCGGTGCGCGAATATTTCCGCTATTTCGGCCTCGACGCGGAGAAGCTGAAGGCGGCCAAGGACGGTGCGCTGGTCATGCATCCCGGCCCGATGAACCGCGGCGTCGAGATCGCCTCCGAGATCGCCGACGGCCCGCAAAGCGTTATCCAGGAACAGGTTGAGATGGGCGTCGCCGTGCGCATGGCGGTTATGGAAGCGCTGCTCGACCCCCGTCGAAATCACGAGGGCCGCGCCTGATGAGCATAACGGTCTTCCACCGGGCTCACATCGTCGACCCGTCGCGCGGCGTCGATGAGGTCGGCACCGTCATCGTCGAAGGCCGCAAAATCGTTGCCGCCGGCAGGGCGGCCTTGAACCAGGGCGCGCCCGAAGGCGCCACCATCATCGACTGCGCCGGCAAGACTATCGTCCCTGGATTGATCGACGCGCGCGTCTTCATCGGCGAACCCGGCGGCGAACACCGGGAGACCATTGCTTCGGCGAGCATCGCTGCGGCGGCCGGCGGCGTCACCTCAGTCATCATGATGCCCGATACCGACCCGGTGATCGACAATGTCGCACTGGTCGAGTTCGTGCTGCGCACCGCCAAGGACACCGCAATCGTCAACATCTTGCCGGCAGCAGCGATCACCAAGGGGCTGGAAGGCCGCGAGATGACCGAATTCGGCCTGCTGCGCGAAGCCGGCGCGGTCGCCTTCACCGATGGCCGGCATTCTATTGCCAGCGCGCTGGTGATGCGCCGCGCGCTGACCTATGCGCGCGATTTCGGTGGCGTCATCGCGCATGAAACCCAAGACGCCGACCTCGCTTTGGCAGGCGTGATGAACGAAGGCCTTTACGCAAGCTGGCTTGGCCTTGCCGGCATTCCGCGCGAAGCCGAATCGATCCCCCTGGAGCGCGATCTCGCGCTGGCTCGGCTGACCGGCGGCGCCTATCACGCTGCCAAGATTTCGACGGCTATGGCGGCAAACGCGGTAGCGCGCGCAAAAGCCGATGGCGCCAACGTCACCTCAGGCGTGTCGATCCACAATCTGTCGCTCAACGAGAATGATGTCGGCGAGTACCGCACCTTCTTCCGGCTGACGCCGCCGCTGCGCGCCGAGGAAGATCGGCTGGCGATGATCGAAGCGATCAAGGACGGCACCATCGACCTCATCGTCTCCTCCCACGACCCGCAGGACGTCGACACCAAGCGCCTGCCCTTTGCCGATGCCGCGGCCGGCGCCATCGGGCTGGAAACGCTGCTAGGCGCAGCGCTGCGGCTCTATCACAATGGCGACCTGACGCTGCTCCGGCTAGTCGAGACACTCTCGACCGCGCCGGCAAGATTGTTCGGCCTGCCCGGCGGCACGCTGAAACCGGGGGTATTGGCCGACCTTGCGCTCGTCGATCTGGACGAGCCATGGGTCGTCAGCGAGAGCGGCATCCGCTCACGCTCGAAAAACACCTGTTTCGAAGGCGCGCGACTGCAAGGCAAGGTCTTGCAAACAATGGTGGCGGGCCGCACAGTGTTTTCGGCCTAGGACGAAAACAGGCGTCACGGCTTAAAATCCGCTCAGCCAAGGAAAGTTCGGGGGAACAATGGCTTACAGTCCCGTCTTGGCATTGGTGTTCGGCTATCTTCTCGGCTCGATCCCGTTTGGCCTGCTGATCACCCGTGCCGCCGGCCTCGGCGACGTGCGCAACATCGGCTCCGGCAACATCGGCGCCACCAATGTGCTGCGCACCGGCAACAAGAGCTTGGCCGCGGCCACGCTTCTGCTCGACGCCCTTAAAGGCACCGCGGCGGTGGTGATCGCAGGCCGCTTTGCGCCCGAGCTCGGACTTTGGGCCGGCTTCGGCGCGTTTTTAGGTCATCTCTTTCCGGTCTGGCTCGGCTTCAAGGGGGGCAAGGGTGTCGCCACTTACCTTGGCGTGCTGATCGGCCTTGCCTGGCAGGCGGCGCTGATCTTCGCCGTCGTCTGGCTGGCGGTGGCTTTCCTGTTCCGCTACTCCTCGCTCGCCGCGCTGACGGCAGCAGTCGTGGTGCCCATGGCACTGTATTTCCTGAGCACGCCGCAGATTGCCGGGCTTTTCGCGGCGATGAGCCTAATCGTCATCGTAAAGCACCGCGCCAACATTGCGCGGCTGCTTGCCGGCACCGAGGGTAAGATCGGGGCCAAGGAGTGAGCGAGCCCGACGCTGGGCCGCGCCTCAGCGACCGGCAGCGGCTGAGCTGGCTTCGTCTGATCCGCACGCCGAATGTCGGCCCGGCTTCCTTTCGCGACCTGATCAACCGGTTCGGTTCGGCCGAAGCAGCGCTATCGATGCTGCCCGAGCTGATGATTTCGGGTGGCGCCAAAAAAATCGTCCGCATCCCGTCCATTGCCGAGACCGAGGCGGAGTTGGAGACCGCCCGGCGGGCTGGCGCCCGCTTCGTCGGCATCGGCGAAGCGGATTATCCGCCGCTGATGAAAAGCATGGATCATCCGCCGCCGCTGCTCGCGGTCAGGGGCAATAGCGCGGTGTTCCGCTTGCCAGCGGTCGCCATCGTCGGCGCCCGCAACGCATCGCTGGCGGGCATCAAGATGGCGCGAATGCTGGCGGCGGATCTCGGCCGCGACGGCTATGGCATCGTCTCCGGCCTGGCGCGCGGTATCGATACGGCCGCGCACCAGGGCAGCCTTGCGACTGGCACAATCGGCGTGCTCGCCGGCGGCCTCGATTTGCCCTACCCGCCCGAAAATGCCGGCCTGTGCGACGAGATCGCCGAGCGCGGCGGCGCCGTCATTTCCGAAATGCCGTTTGGCTGGCAGCCGCGCGCACAGGATTTTCCGCGCCGCAACCGGCTCGTCGCCGGTGCTGCATTGGGATTGGTGGTGGTCGAGGCCGCACAGCGCTCCGGCTCACTGATCAGCGCCCGGCTTGCCGGCGAGATGGGCCGGCTGGTTTTCGCCGTTCCCGGTTCGCCGCTCGATCCGCGCGCCGCCGGCACCAATGGCCTGCTCAAGGACGGCGCCATCCTTGTCACCGAGGCCGCCGATATCACCAGTGCGATAGCGCCGCTGGTCGGCGGCTGGTCGCCAAGGACATCGCCGCTTGAAGAGCCGCCCGACTTTTCAGCAACACCGCCGCCGCGCGAGGACGACCGCGACCGCGTCGTCGAGGCGCTCGGCCCGACGCCGGTAGCAGTCGACGAGATCATCCGTCACACCGGCCTGCATCCCGCTCAAGTGTTCATGGTGCTGCTGGAGCTCGACCTCGCCGGACGGCTCGAACGCCATCCCGGCGGCAACGTCTCGCTGATCTGACCGAGAGCTTGCGCATGTCACCGCAAGCAATCCCGACGTGATTCCGATGGCCGATCCGAGCAACAAACCAAAGCAGATGCTGTTCACTCGTATGACGGCCCTCGTCTGGTCAGCGCTGAGTGTCATGCTGGCGCTGCAATGGTCGATGGATCTCGGCATGTCGGGTTTTCCCGACGGCTACATAACGCCCTTCGCAAGAGCGACCAGCACGCTTCTGGGCATTCTGACGGCAGCCTGCATGGCCCAGGGTCTCTACTTTTTCCTGGCCGGTGTGTTCGGCAGGAAGGTAAGCGCCGTCGGTCTTTGCCTGCAAATCCTTGCCGCAGCGGTTCTCACCGTGGTGCCAGTGCTTATCGTGAAGGAATGTCCGAATTCACAGCTGTGCAGCAGAGCCTATGAGGCACTCACCGGCACGATGATGGACGATGGGGTGGGCGGCTAGCGGAAGACTCCGCGCCGGCAACGCCGCAGGCCCAGAGAGAAACCTCGCGTTGACGGCATGTTCCACATGTCGTCGATCTCCTGCAGTCCCACCATATGCGCTTGCCGGACGGCACTGAACATAGTGTGCCGGACTCTTGCTAAGCAGCACAGAGAATGCAGAGGGTCAGGAAACTATCGATGGTGCGGCGATAGCTCCAGCAAGGTATTCCTTCGCGGTCGCTCGCAAGCGATCGGCGTGATCGTAGATTTCGTCCAACGAGTCGATCTTGACTTTGTCTTCCTTCTCGCCATCGAAAAGCCCGAGATATTTTACGGTCCTGTTGAACCATAGTCGGGCCAATGGCTTGCGATTGTTGTTGTCGACAAGGATACCGCAATAGCTCTTCTGGTCGCGCATGATTACCCTTGCCGGTTTCAGAAGGTCGCGAACGATTGCGCGGACGACCATAAACCCCTCGCGTTCGTCCTCAGTGGTGACGACTTCTTCTTCGGCGCCAATTCCGTCCGTGCCAATCTCCGAAACCTCAGTTTCAGCCAATGCAGTGGATAGACGCGACTGGACGGATTCCCGAACAATCTCGCGAAAAGCTGCTTTGACCATAGGTGTGAATTGCTCCTTAACTTGGCCCGTGAATCGACCCTGGTAAAGTCCAACTGTCACCATCCGAACAAAATCCTCAGGCGGATTCTCCATCACACTCCCAATCTCTTTCTTGATTGCAGAAGTGTATTTCAATCGATGAGCGGACTGGAGGATTCCATCTACGTTGAAATCAGCTTTCGCGAATTTCTTCAGTTCTGATGTCAATTGACCTTGTAGGTCTGACAGGTCGAATGTGAGGAACGGACGATCATCGAGCTTGTTCGGTGCAACCAGGTCGGTGTGGAAGTGAAAGGCGCGGCCATTTGTCAGGATAGCAAATTTGGCGTTGGTGACGGAAAAGTATCGGTACAGCTGCGCGAGATGCACTCGATCGAGTACCGTGGTGATCGGTTTGCATTCGACAAGAATCCTGATCTCCCCGTCGATTTTGATGGCGTAGTCTACTTTCTCCCCTTTCTTTCCAACTGCGTCGGCGCAGAACTCGGGGATGACCTCATCAGGATTGAAAACGTCGTAATCTAAAGCTGCCAAAAACGGCAGTACTATTGCCGTCTTTAAGGCCTCCTCGGTAAGCATTGCGCTGGAATGCGTTTTAATACGGTCGGCCAGAACACGGAGTTTTTCTTCAACACTCATAATCCCCTCCCTCGAATGTTGACGGAGGATCGTGCAAAAGAGCCGTTTGCGCAAGTCGATCTGAGCTTTAGGGGCTTGCAGCGTGCTAGATAGGTGAAACGTCCGTTGCCGCATGCCCATCGGCGGTCAACCGTTTCGCCGCCTGGCAAGCATTCGACAATATGCTCCCGCCAACCATTGAGTCCGTCCAAAGAACTTTTTGAAGCCTGCGCTGGTCGCATTTTTGGTCGCCGGCGCTCGGGTTCGCCGCCTAGATTCCGGTGGGTCGCACCCCTATAATTTCGACGATTCGCAAGGGAGGACTGGCTATTGGACAGCACTTTTCAAGTTTTCATTAGCTATGCCAAGCCGGATCGCGAGGCCGCCGGTGAGTTGTACGACTGGCTTAAGCAAAACGGTTTTGACAGCTGGATCGACTTCAAGAAAATCAAGGGTGGGCAAAATTGGGATTTTGAAATTAAACGCGCCCTGGATAGATCAGGCATTATAGTAATTCTTTGGTCGAAAAATTCTCGCGACCGCAGAGGTTATATCCAACGGGAGCTAAGAATTTCCTTGGACAAATACCAAGAGAAGTTGATTGATGACATTTTTATTATACCTGTAATTCTTGACGAAAGTCCTATTCCTGACCAACTGAAGGGTATTCAAGCTTTGTTCGCCATCCAATCTGGCTTCAAAGAGGCGTTATCCGACGCGATAGCGCACCAGATCGAGCGATTGGGTGGTGAGCGGGAGCGCGTGCAGTTGGATCAGGAAATCACCTGGCACCCCACTTTGATAAAGGAAGAGTGGGAGGGAATGCCCGGTTATTCCGTTGAACTTCAAATATTAGAATTCTCCTCCACGACAATTCCAAACATCATACAAATCGGCCAGCATGTTAAAGGTGTATTGCTCGAACACTTATTTTCCAATCGCCGAACTAAATTCGAGCAGGACTCAGCTTCTTACAATTATGCCCAGGATAAATGGTCTCGGACGAACACTTTCGATGCCCGCTGCGGTGACCCCGTGTTTTGCCACAAGGTCCTGACCCTTCTATATCGCATTAATTGGTATGGTGCCGGGGCAGCGCACGCTACGCACGGCCATAGAACTTTGGCGTTTCTGCTCGAACCACTTATCAGAATCGAATCGCTCGAAAGCATTTTCGTTACGCCAGACCTGGCGTTTCCAATTTTACAGAAGGAAATCCGTAAGCGGCTGGTAAATTACAATCCGGGGGGAAACAAGGAGCCAGAGCCCGGCGAAACGGTCGGTCTTGAGGAGGAGTGGGTAAACGGGGGAACTGAGAAGTGGTCCGACTTCGGATCATTCGCTTTCAGCGAGAACAGCCTTGATATTCACTTCTCCTCCTATCAAGTCGCGTCCTACGCAGATGGCACGCCTCACGTCTCAATTCCTTATCCCCTAATCGTAAAAATGATGCGCCAAGAGTATATCATCGCCCTCAACCTGACGAGATACACCTACGACTAGCGCCGCTCTGCCGTGAGCCATCTCGGCAGCTCGCCTGAAGTTGTTACCTATTCGCCATTGAGATCCGCAAATTCAGCAAGACCGGCAGAAAGCTAAACTATTGATTTTGCGCGGCCTGAGACATAGGTGACGTTTTGTACCGGACACATGGGTAACACTTTTGGCTTTTGGCCGGAGGTGTTGATGCCGTGGAGAGAGT